>JANYLL010000007.1 GCA_025357895.1 Ignavibacteriota bacterium | reverse complement strand
AGGTCGTTCAACCGGTCGCCGCGCCGACCTCAGATATGGCACTACATAAATCCTAAAATTTAAAGCTTATCAAGGAGTGGAGATGCTAACGGTCGCCTGCTTCGGTTCCTTGATAAGCTTTGAATTTTAGGCTTTTGGCTTTAAAATTCCGTATATTTGTATCAAATAACTCTGGAGGTATGCCCAAACCGTCGGATTCCCGTGTACAAATTATATTTCTGACCAAATATGAAACGTATTTATCTGCCTTTCACTATTGCCTTGCTTTTTAGTTTCTCGAATGGATTTGCCCAACATTGGATACAGTTTGATGATGGCCTCGCCCATTACTTGCAACTCAAGCAAGCACCATTACAAACCGGAAATTTTATTTTTTTTCTGCCTGCAATAAAATCTAACCAAACGATCCTTAGTCAAGGTATTGGATCGCCAACAGTATCGAATGCCTGGCTGCAGGGTGGGAACCGCAACGGAACAGGTTTTCCCGACCCGGTCATTCTTAATTACGGGAAATTCGGCACGATTGATAATGTCGGACTGACCCTTATCTCCAATAATTCGACACGCATGACAATCGACGCAAGTGGTAATACCACGATCGCTGGTGGCAATACTACTATAAACGGGGGGGGGACCCTCTCGCTTAATGTTGGCAATACAACGGTTAACGAAAACGGCAATGAATTTGTGATTAATGGATCAGGAAGCGGATATGCTGCAAATATTAACACGAGCAGTTTGGTGGGGTTAGAAGTACATTGTACTTCACAAGGCGGTACGGTACTCAATAGTAATACTCACTTTGTTGATTTTTTCGACGGGTCGCAACCTAATCCTCGCGGAAGTATCCAGGGGCAGAATCTCGCCGAATTCTTTGCTGATCCGATAAACATAACAAATCTTGCAGTTAATACGGCAAACATAATTGTCGCTGCAGCAGAAATTGCCGCGGGAATTGCTTCAGCTGCAACTGTTATTGGAGTACCCGAAGGTGTCGGATTCGCTGCGCAAGCAGTGGGGATTGCTGTTCAGATAGCAAATTATGCAACTGTGACTGCAATCCAAACCACGACGAGCCTTGGTATTTCGTATTCATCTTCCTCCGGCGATTATGCAGAATATCTCAAACGCTCGAAACTTGAAGACAAGCTTTATCCGGGTGATATCGTCGGCGTCAAGAACGGATTGATCTCGAAAAATACGGAAGGTGCTGAAAGCGTTTTCTCTATTTCTTTAGCCCCTATCGTTTTGGGCAATGTTCCGCCCGAAGGCAAAGAAGCAGAATATAATAAAGTCGGATTCCTTGGGCAGGTACCTGTCAAAGTACGCGGAGCTGCACATGAAGGAGATTTTATTATCGCATCGGGACTTAATGATGGAATAGGTGTTGCAGTCTCATCTGAAAATATCACACCTGAACAATTTACAATGGTAATCGGCAGAGCATGGACATCCTCTGAATGGGCAGGCATTAAATACATTAAAGTAGCGGTCGGTTTGAATGCTAAAGCAATGAGCGAGATCATGAGCCGTCAGCAGAAACAGATCAATACACTCAATACTGAAGTGAGTGAACTTCGCAAAACAAACCTTGAGGCAGCTTCACTGAAGACAAGACTTGAGAAATTAGAACAGTATATCTCAAACCCTGCAACAATTACTAAGCAAACAATATATAAGAACTGATTGCAATAGTCCAAATATTCTTTAAAAAACCCCGCCGATCCGGCGGGTTTTTTATTTATTTTTTTTCGCTTTTGAAAATACTTCTCCGTTTTCGCCGTATCTTTGTGCGATTATAATCCCAAAATTCCATCGTTAGTAAGGAGTTTTGGTATTTACGCGGTATTTTTTGTATTATTCTGACCACCAATGAGAAATTCACGTCTGTTAGCGCATGCGCTGGGCATGCTCGTTTTCCTATGTTTTTCCAATGCATTTGCTCAGCATTCGCTGCAGATCGATGATGGCGCAGGCCATTATACGATGATCAAGCTTACCGGAACCGGTAATTTTAATTTTCCATCAGGCAGTGGTACCATTTTAGTATCTACCGGACCCGGAGTATCACCGGCATGGATGGTCGGTGGAAATAATAACCCTACCTCAAGTTTTATCGGTACACTTACTAATGATAATTTCGCAATCATTACAAGCGGTGTAACCCGCGCAACGTTTGCTGGAACTCCTTCGGCTTCCACTCCGATGCTCACACTTACTAATACAACGGCCGGCATTCAGGGATTGCGGATTAATGGTGTGCCCGGTGATGCAATTCCGGGAAATACGCTTGCAGGAAACCCCGGAGTATGGGATGTCGTCGTTGATGGTGACGAAGTTGTCAGCGGAATCTTAAAGACCGGAGGCGGAAGCCTTTGGTTCGACGGAAGAAGCGCTACCCATACGATCACTTCGAACGCTCCGCTTGATATCAGGACGACTACGAATGATCCTATGACCTTCACCACTCATGATTCAGCTCGTATGACGATCGCTGCGAACGGATTCACCGGTATTGGTACAATAAATCCTGTTTCAATGCTGCATATCGTCGCTACTCCTCCGGACCCTACGATTCAGCAGCCTGTCTCAAATTTTTATCTGCCCGATCCCGTCAATCACGTTCTGACCGTTGAGAATATGGCTACCAATGCAAAAGGCAACGGAATTGCTATTATTATTCATAATCCTTCAGGTTCGATTGTTCCTGATCTTCCTACTTCAGACGGCGCATATAATAATAATCAGTCCAATTATATGACCTATTATAATGATATCGGAGATCACACTCATATTAAAGGACGTATCGAAGGATTCTCGTACGAAAACTACAAGCAGTTAAAAGCACAGATAGATGCAATTCAATCAAATACCGATCTTTATAATCCCTTTAATTATTTTACGTTTAACGTAACATATAACAGCAGTTGGTTCGGTTTCGATATAAATAATTTTGTACACTTTACACCACCTACACTTCCAACTATTAGTTTAGGCTCACTTCCGAGTTTACAATTTTGTTCTCCATCTTCCCCATTTGATTGGATTTCGTACCCATGTGGTATTAGTGGCGGATCATGGCCGTCTATAAGCGGTGGATCTGTTGGAAGTATTTCTGTGAGCAATCCTTTTTCGATCTCCTCGCCTCTTACAAATTTGACGAATCCATTCTCTGTTAATTATGCATTCATCAATGGCATTAAAAATCAATTTATTGCCCTTCCTTATAAAGAGAAGGCAGCAATGATCGCAACTAACAAAGTACAGGCTGCAATTAATTTTGCACTGTCATTTCTTGGCGGCGTAACGTACGAAACCGGATCCGGCGATTATGCCGAATGGCTTGAGCGCGGTGATCACAATGAAAAGATCAGTATTGGTGATGTCGTCGGAGTCATTGGTGATAAGATCACGAAAAATACTGAGAATGCAACGCATTTTATGGTTGCATCATGGAAACCATGTGTACTCGGTAATATGCCTGAAGCAGGGAAGGAAGCATTCTATCATAAAGTTGCATTCATGGGTCAGATCCCTGTGAAGATGATCTGTGCAGTGAAGAAGGGTGATTATATCGTGCCAGACGGTGCGAATAACGGATATGCTTCTGCTATTTCACCGAAAGATATTTCAGCCGGTGATATTAATAAAGTTTTCGGAGTTGCATGGGAAGATGCTCCATCGGGAGCAAAGCTCGTAAAGATCGCCGTAGGTTTGAAACCGCATGAAATGATCAAGGTCATTCAGGATCAGGCGCAGGAGATTACACGTCTGGAAACAAAAGCTGCGGGAATTGAAGATCTTAAAGCAGAGATCGCGGAGATCAAAGCAACGATCACCTCATCGCAAACTGCAAAATATTCGAAGAAAAAAGCAAAGCATACTGCGAAATCTTCATCAGCATTATCATCAAACTAAGAGCCTAATTACAATAAAAAATATCACAACAATGAAAACAACAATTTTAGGGCTTTTAGCTTTTGTGTTTTTAATGACATCCGATGTCTTCGCACAGCATTACCTTCAGTTAGATGATGGCTCTGCTCATTATACAATTATCAAAGCCGCTCCCGGCGTAAATGCAACATTTACTTTTCCTACCGGTGTGGGAACCGTCATGACGCTTTCCGGCAGTATATCTCCGGTATGGCTTTGCGGAGCAAATAGCAGTCCTGTATCAAATAATCTTGGTACTCTGACCGGTCAGGATTTTATAATGGTAACAAATAATATAACCCGCTCAACGTTTGCAGCTACGCCTTCAGCTTCTACACCACTCTGGACGCTGACCAATACGACGGCAGGCGTTCAGAGATTGCGTATTAACGGATCGATCGATGCAACTAATACTTCCACCCTTGCTGCAAATCCCGGTGTTTGGGATCTCGTTGTTGATGGCGATAAGATCGTCACAGGCCTTTTAAAAACGGGCGGAAGCGTATGGATTGATGGGAATAGTGCAACCCATAGCATTACGGCAAATAAGCCGCTGATGATCAAGACAACATCAACTGATCCGTTAACGGTTAGTACGAACGCTGCAAGCCGCATTACAATCGATCGTTACGGATTTGTTGGTATCGGCACAACGACTCCTGTATCTCAGCTTCATATCAAAGCTACGCCGCCCGATCCGACCTTCACAAATCAAGCAGGTTTTTTAGTCCCCGATCCGATCAATCATGTGCTCACTGTTGAGAACTTAGCTTCGAATACAAAAGGTAATGGTATTGCCGTTATTATTCATAATCCTACCGGTAGTCTTGTGCCATTTACTGCAGGTGGTGACGGATCGTATAATAATAACCAGTCAAATTATGTAACGTTCTATAACGATGCAGGTGACCATAATAGTATCAAAGGTAGAATCGAAGGTTTTTCGTATGAGAATTATCAGGATATGTATAATGCACTTCTCGGTATTGTAGGAAATGGCGATATTTTCAATCCTTTTAATTATTTCCAATGTAATCTCGGATTCGATCCTAATTTCATTCAGTTCGATCCGAATTTTATTAGTTTTACACCACCGTCATGGCCTTCGGTGACCGGGGGATCTCTCCCAACCTGGAGTAATTTAACCGGAACATTACCAACGCTAACGGGTGGTTCAATCGGAAGCATTTCATTCTCAAATCCGATCAATCCCTGGCCGCCATCTACACCTATAACAGGGTTATCAAACCCATTCTCAGTGAATTATACCTATATTAATTCAGTAGCTGCAAAACTCAGACCTTTCCCATATAAATCGAAAGCTGCAACGATCGTTTCGAATCCACTTGCAGCCGCAGTCAATTTCGGATCTTCATTGCTCGGAGGCGTAACGTTCGAATCAGGCGCCGGGGATTACGCCGAATGGCTTGAGCGCGCCGATCATAATGAAAAAATTAATGTCGGTGATGTTGTCGGAGTTATCGGCGGAAAGATCACCAAGAATACTGAAGGCGTGAGCCAGCTCATGGTTGCTTCATGGAATCCCTGTGTGCTCGGTAATACACCGGAAGAGGGTATGGAGCAGTTCTCGAATAAAGTAGCCTTCATGGGCCAGGTACCTGTGAAAGTCAATTGCTGTGTGAAAAAAGGCGACTATATGGTGCCTGATGGACATAACCTTGGATATGCAAAGGCGATCTCTCCGGAAAATATCACAGAAGATCAGTTCGATAATGTTCTCGGAGTTGCATGGGAAGATGCTCCGAACTATGGTGCAAAATTTGTGAAGATCGCAGTCGGTTTGAAACCTGATGAGATGGTAAAAGTAATTCAGGATCAGGCGCAGAAGTTATCTCAGCTTTCGGCAAAAGTTGCTGAGCTGGATGCCCTGCAGAAAATGGTGGACAATATCAAAGATTCACTGAATCCTACGCACCCAGCGAAGTATTCAAAAAAGAGAGCGAAGCACACTTCAAAAAAATCTTCTGAATTATCATCAAACTAAGAGACCTTATCAAACTTAAATAATTATTATCATGAAAACAATTTTATTCGGACTCTTAGCATGTACTATCTTGCTCACATCCCAGAGCATTGCTCAGACTGGCGCCCATAAGCTCCAGATTGATGACGGCTTGGCGCATTATACTATTTTGAACGGCGCAATAACAGGCAACGGTACTTTTACCTTTCCTCTGGTAGGCGGTACGGTGATGACGACTTCTGGTGGTGTTTCCCCTTTATGGCTTGTCGGTGGAAATAATAATCCGACTTCAAGTATCATCGGCTCGTTAACAAGTCAGGATTTTACGATCAAAACATCGGGCATTGTTCGTGCATCATTTTCTAATGCTCCATCTGCTGCAATTCCTGTACTGACATTGAACAATACAACAGCAGGAATTCAGGGGTTACGTATTAACGGATCATTAGATGCTACAAATACCTCAACTCTCGGTGCAAATCTCGGAGTATGGGATATGATCGTTGATGGTGATGAAGTCGTAACAGGAACATTAAAAGTTGGCGGTAGTATGTGGTTTGATGGAAATAGCGCCAATCATAGCATCTCTGCAAATGCACCGATGAAGGTGACAACATCAACAAATAATCCTGTGACATTCTTTACCGGAAATGCTGCTCGCATGACTGTTGCTGCAAACGGAAATGTCGGTATAGGCACAACAACGCCTGCATCCATGCTGCATGTCGTTGCAACTCCGCCTGATCCGACCTTCCTTAACGCTGCAAACTTCCTGATCCCTGATCCTATCAATCATGTGATGACGGTGGAGAATCTCTCGTCAAATTCTAAAGGCAATGGCATTGCAATTATTATTCATAATCCTTCAGGTGTGCTCACTCCCAATCAGGCAAATTCAGATGGAGCGTATAATAATAATCAGACAAATTATATGACGTTCTATAATGATGCCGGCACTCATACAAATATCAGAGGACGCATCGAAGGTTTTTCTTATGAGAATTATTTCAGCCTATATAATTCGATCCTGGCAGTAGGCGGTAATTTCTTTAGCAATGCTTCTAATTTTAATCCATTTAACTACTTTACATTCCAA
>JANYLL010000001.1 GCA_025357895.1 Ignavibacteriota bacterium | reverse complement strand
CGCGGAGTTCATTCAAGTTCAAAGCGTTCGCAGATGCCCTTTGTTGAAGTCAATTGTGCAGCGATTCCGCGCGATCTTATTGAAAGCGAATTATTTGGTCATGAAAAAGGCTCGTTCACAGGTGCACAAAATCAACGCATCGGAAAGTTCGAGCAAGCCGATGGAGGTACGCTGTTCTTGGATGAGATCGGCGATATGAGCTTGGAAGCTCAAGCAAAAGTTTTAAAAGTCATTGATGAAGGATGGATCGAGCGCGTCGGAAGTTCTATGAGTAAACCGATCAAGGTTGATGTACGCGTGATCGCTGCCACAAATAAAAATGTGCCGGAAGAAATACGCGGCGGAAGATTCCGCGAAGATCTTTTTCATAGATTAAATGTCATTCCGATACACGTTCCGCCGCTCCGTCAAAGGCTCGAAGATATTCCGATGCTTGTAAAATCATTCGCTGAAGAATTTGCAGCAGATGTTAAGCGCAAGGCTCCGAATTTTGATGAAGCGGCGATGAAACTGCTGATGTCGCTTCCTTATACCGGAAATATTCGCGAGCTTCGCAATATTATCGAGCGCATAGTTATTTTAACTCAAGGCGATATCGTCAAGCGTGAAGACGTCGAGCATTTAGGCGTAGCTTTTTCGATGGGAGCAATGCATAAAGCATTCGATAACGGAGGCGCTCAGCAGGCTGAAGAATTTGCACATACTGTACTTCTTAGCCCCGCCGATATGGCGCGGATCCAATCTACTGAAAGCGAAGGGTATCTGGTCAGTTCACGGGATAATCCGCTTCAGGAAGCATTAAGTGCAGAGTCATTTCAGGATTTCAAAGATAAATCCGAAAAAATATTTATTGAAGAACGCCTTCGCGAGTATAGCTGGAACATCAGCCGCACTGCCGAAGCAATGAACATTCAGCGCTCGCATCTTTATACAAAAATGCGAAAATTCGGCTTAATGAAAGATAAAAAAGAAGGTGAAGAGGAAATTGTGGATGAGGAGATGGAGATCGGGGAATAATTTCGAGTTATGAATTATGAGTTTTGAGTTCGGATTTACATGTCATTCTGAACGAAGAGTAGCGAATGAAGAATCCCGTGATGGTTAGTATAGAGTGAGTCTCTTTAAACCATCACGGATTCTTCATTACGTAAAAATTGCTTTAGCAATTTTTACGTAATGAAGCATGACATGTAAATCAGACCTCTCTGCTAACGACTACTCCACAACTACCTTCACCACCCGCATCATCCCATCATCGCGCCGTACTTCAAGAACGTATGCTCCGGCAGTAAGCGAATTCAATTGCAGACCAAGCGTAGTATTTCCTGCTCCAAAAAACGTATGATTTTTCGTGATGACTTTCTTTCCGCTCATGTCGAAGAGAGAAATATCTACTCCGGAATATGCATCCAATTTAAGATTTAGATTCAATTGCTCCGATCTTCTTACTGGTTGGGGATTTATTGATATGTGAACGCTCTCTGCGGGAGATGAATTAACTCCTCCGGTAATATTAAGCACGATAAATGGATCGCTTATCGAAGAAAGTGTCGCTAACTCCGTTGCGAAAGGACGCAGACGAATTCGCGCCTGAGTCGTAGGCTGACCTGCAACAGTCCACACAAAAAAATTAGCAACGTGAGTTGGATCCTTATGGAAATTGAGAGTCTGCCAATGTGCTCCGTCATCAATAGAGTATTCAACAAAAAGCGTATCTACTCCATGCTGATTCCACGTAATGGTATCTTTCTGCCCAATATAGAGAATATCTCCGCCTTTAGGACTAAGTATGCTCAAACTATGATCAGCTTGCTTGATCGTGAATGTTCTTGTCTCTTTAGAAATAAGATTTCCATTGCTCAAATCAGAAATGCGTATTTTTCCCTGTGTAGTCGTGATATTTGGTGCATTCCAATATAAACGGGTATCATGCGTATTTCCAATTGTCTGCCAGGTACTTCCCCCATCGGATGAATACTCGATCTTTACAGAATCGATACTGACTTTATCGAAGAGTATCGTAATAAGATCATTCGGCGCAAATACAGCATCGTCAAGAATTGTGCTGTTAAGAACAAGTGAAGAAGGAGGCGCAGGTAGATCATTCAGATCTAATTGTAATAATGCAGCCTGCGCAACGGTATAATCTCCTCCGTTATGATCTTCGACCCATGCAACAAGTTTCATAGAGGTCAGATCAAAATCTTTGATCGTCTTGGAAATATTCTGAACAAAGGTAACGGTATTTTTTGTCTGCGTTTTGAAATTCAAAAGTGAATCGTTAAGAGTCACGTAGCGGACAACATTGTTGTGATGTGTCGGTCCAGGTGGTTTAGAATCAGGGCATTGTGCATAGGTAATATTATCTTGTAAAACAGCATAATGTATTGCCATGGTATCAGGTGTCTGTGCGCCGGTAACTTCGACGGTTGCAATGAGGCGCGAACTGGCATCCGAACTGATCTTATCGATCTGCGCACTGAGAAGTTTTATAGAAACTGTGGGAGTAATTTTTACTTCACTGCTTATGCGCGATGTCCATTGTGCTTGCCCGCCCGGAGGAATTCCGGTAAGTTTTCCGTTTGGCGGAAAGTTGGTTCTATCAACTGCAGCACAAAGTATCGGCTGTGTACCTCCTGTAAGACCCGAGATCTTTGCGATCATCGCGCTGGCTGAGGGAGCCTTAGCACACATCGGATCTCCGACATTCGTAATATGATAATTTAAATGAATAATTCTTGCGGCATTCGGATTCGAATTGGGGTTAAGCGTTTGCTTGATCTCGGCATCGAGATCATTATTAGCAGTGCATTCAGCAAAACTATTAGTAAATGTTTCGAAGAGAATCATCTTCGGATCTTGCGCGCGCAGGCTACCATGCATCGAACAAATAACAATAAGTGAAATACAGAGGTAAGACAACTTCATCATACAATCTCCTTATAAAATAAAATAGGTGCCGAACCCAACGTTCGGACATTAAATATAAGGAAGAATAGATGGAAGTTGTTCCTCAAAGAAGCTAACAGCCGACAGGTACACCTTACAGAAAAAATGCGAGGTTCACATAATTCAGGTTCTTAGACCGCACGTTGAGAAAAAAGACAAAAAAAAGGCGGACTAAAAGCCCGCCTTTAAAAAAAACTTCCTGAAAACCTATGCCATTGCCATGGGTTTGCCCGTCGGATATTCGAGTCCGAGTTCCTTATAAAGTTCGCTTAAGCTTCTTGAATTATAGTCTTTGCGGGATATTTGTTTGCCTGTTTGGGAAAGGCGGTTGAGTTCGGATATTTTATCTTGCTGAGCTTTTTCGAAACCTTCGCTCATTGCGCTTTCAATTTTGTCTTTTAATGATTCTCTCATACTTATTTTCCTTGCTGATTTGTATAGCCTAACTGAACACCTTATTAAACCGTAAGGTTTCTAAAATGAGCTATAATAAAGACCTTTTACTATAAAGTGCGCCTTAACTTTCTGTGGACTTATTCTCCGGTTTCGCCGCTGGTAGCGGAGTTGGCGGTGCTATTGGTGCAGGCGATGAGGGCACAGCAGACGTAGTCGGCGTGGCAGGTATCGCAGAATCTTTATCTTTTCCTCCTGATGATTTTTTCGAGTAGTCGGTTACATACCATCCCTCGCCTTTATAGAGTACTCCGGCTCCGCCGGTGATCGCTCTCTCAAATGTTTCTTTACCGCAATTCGGACATTTCGTAAGTGCATTCTCAATCATCCGTTGAGATATCTCTTCTGTGTAACCGCAGGATGTACAATG
The DNA here is from genome assembly GCA_025357895.1 of Ignavibacteriota bacterium. Classification (GTDB taxonomy): domain Bacteria; phylum Bacteroidota; class Ignavibacteria; order Palsa-1295; family Palsa-1295; genus PALSA-1296. The sequence continues at coordinate 15,232 of JANYLL010000001.1, read as the reverse complement.
ATAATCGTAATTCGGCATAATTTTTTTTATTGAAGTAATTGACTTTAGTGGGTCCCACTAAAGTCACTCTACTATTTCCTTATCAATACAAACTTCACCTGGCCATGTTCAGTAGAGATCGCCGAGGCTGCTGCGGCAACATAAACACCGGAAGGAATGAGTTTGCCTGTTTCATCGCGGCCATTCCATGTAACTGTCGAACCTAAGCGCGAGCCATCTATCGTTGCAATAAGTCTGCCGGAAGCTGAAAAGATCTTCACCGTTGAACCTCCGGCAAGCCCCGTGATCGTTACCTTGATATTATCGTCCGAATTCTGAATGACAGGGTTCGGATAGACATATATTTTCGAATAATCAGTTGAACCTTCCTGATAGATCGAACTAACGCGCGAAATTCCCTTTGGTGTGCCGATATACACTTCTCCATTTTTTGTATCTATGGCAATAGTGCTGACAGAGTTATCGATCAGCGGCGAATTCGAAGTGGTAAAGTGAGCAAGTGAATCACTTCCGTCAGCGCTTAAAACAAATACTCCGTTATCAGTACCGACCCATTTATTTCCGACTCCATCGACTGCAATTGTTTTGACGAATTGCTGATCGGTAAATACTAATCTTCGCGGCTTATTAAATTTTGGTCTGCCCGTAGTAAAATCCCGAGAATGTGTGAGCACATCGACTCCGATATTCGTGCCGCACCATAGACCATTATCCTGATCAACAACAAGAGCGTTCACACTGGCACTGCCGAGGATTTGTCCGTTACCTCCGGCAATTGCCTGAGTCGATCCGTCAGTTGCGACGACGAAGACACCAAATGGAGGCGGCAAACTGGTCTGCTCAACGGTAGCGACAAAGTAAATATCATCGAGATCCTGAACACAAATCCCGAATTGCAGCGGTGCCGTTGGCGGATTTAAGGGAATAGCAGTGAATTGTTTGCCGTCTAAAGTTTTAACGAGTCCTTTGCCCTCTCCTCCTGCCCAGGAGGTGACAATAAATTTTCCACGGTTATCAAGTGTGCCTTTGCCCATCACCGTGAATCCCTGAGAATTTCCAGCAAAGCTGGGAATACCCTGAGTTACATCATAATGTTTGATCGCAGCCGGGTTCGCACTGTCAAAACTATAAAGAGCATTACCTCCAGTTGAAACCCAGAGCTTCGAAAGAACAGTATCATAAAATGTACTCGTATAATTATTTTGAGGTAATATACCCTCTTTCGTACCATATCCCAGCCATTGGTTTTTCTGAGGCTGAAAAACGGAAATGCCGATATTTCTCAAACTGACAAAAAGTTTTCCGAGATTCGATGAATAATGAAGATCAAGAATATTATTATCTAATGGACCATCGGGGAAAATCTTTGCTATGCTACTTCCATCGGGCAACTCCACTATTACACCGCCGCCAAATCCATCTCCGAAAACCTTTGCTTCCGTATTAGCGATAGCAAAAGATGAGATGCCCTGCCCGCTAATATCAACAGGCGTCGGCGAAGATAAAAAATTTATTAGATCAGTTGACGTCTTGATCCTTCTGCCGCGTACATCAATAATATATAACGTATTCTGCGTAACTGCAAGCCTTACGACGGATATGGAATCTCCGGTAGGAATATATTGTAAACTATCTCCCACTATTTTATAAATGCCTTCTCCGCCCCCTATTATTACTGAGCCTTGGATTGAAATAATTGAACTCAGCGTAGTATTTACTCCGGCATATACGATTCTCCATACGCGGGGATCGGATAGATTCGGAGCATTTTTTGCTGCGATGGCAATTGCACCCGATTGAACTACATAGATAGAATCATTTGCTTCGGTTACTGCAAAAACCGTATCCTGAGAAATGAGAGTACCGAATTGCGTGATCGTTTCAGAAAAAATATTTCTTGTCGTATCGTAGATGCTCAGTCCAAACCCTGTTGCAATATAAACTCGTGATCCGAATACGGTTATCTGAAATATTTTTTTTCGTGAATATTGTGTTGCCAACGCAATATCGCGGATAGGATCGATCTTCCCCGTGGATTCCGTATAGACATCAAGAGTGCCGCTTTCCCCGCCAAAATATATCCTGCCGTTAGAATCGGCAGCTACTGCTGTAATATTATTATCCGATAATCCATCGGAATTTCTCAGAGCAAAAATATTTGTTTTCGCAGAAGCTGTAGGAGAGAAACGAAATGCTCCGCCTGTCGTCGCCGCCCATACATTTCCTGATTTACGGACAACTGCAAGATCGGTGACATTACTCATTGCCGTATAGGTCTTCCATTCCCCTTGGTGAAGAGTCTGGGCGTAAGACTGCGATGATACTGAAATAATAAACGTCCCTGCAAAAAAAACAAGCAAGGAGAAAATGCCGTTGGTAGTACTGGGACGGACTAATGTCCGTCGCACTGAAGTCACGCCCTTCACAATTACATCCTTTATTTTTATTATCATGAGGGCTTATTTTCCTTTTAATTGTTTTGCGAGATTTGCCATTTCGATCACCGTGAACGCCGCTTCACTGCCTTTATTTTCTTCGTTATCGCCGCTGCGAGCTATTGCCTGTTCTTCGGTATACGTTGTCAGCACTCCGCAAGAAACAGGGATACCGTATTTTTGCCCTACTTCTAAAATACCCCTCATTGCTGAATCTGATATATATTCAAAATGCGCCGTCTCGCCTTTAATAACACATCCAAGAGCAATAAGAGCATGGTAATGATTCATCTTCGCCAGTTGGTCAAGAGCAAAAGAAATTTCAAAGGCACCAGGTACTTCGATAGTCGAAATATCTTTTTCGCTGACTTCAGAAGCAATAAGCGCGCGCATTGCTCCGCGAAGCAGGCCGCCGGTGATCTCATTATTAAAGCGGCTTACGACAATACCAATACGAAGTCCGTTGCCGGAAAGATTGCCTTTGATTCGTTGTGACATTCTATAGTAAGTCAAGTATTAGTGGTGTCATTGCAAGGAGGACTTTAGTCCGACGAAGCAATCCCCTGATGGTTAAGATGAAAGTAACATTCAACAATACCTGAAGGGGATTGCTTCGCTGACGCTTCTATTGGCGCGTCAGAATGCTCGCAATGACATAAATATGCGCCCCTATAACATGCGAACCCAAACTGATAACTCCTTAGAATGAAGGGAAAAATGAATCCACTTTTCCTTCGCATAATTCGAAGTATTTCGCTGATCGCGGAAAGGACTGGAAGAAATGTTCTGTTGTCGTAGTCAGAAGAATCGTCATTCCACGAATATGTTCAGCGGCAAGTAATTCAAAAATACCGATTGCCGTTTCATCGTCAAGTTGTGCCGTTGCGCCGTCAGCAAGTAGAAGATGCGGTTCGGTAACAAGAGCGCGTGCAATTGCAACGCGTTGCCTTCCTCCTTCAGATAGCTCCCGTGGAAATTGTTTACGCTCATCCGCCATACCAACACGCTCCAATGCCTCAGTCACTTGTTTAGCAAGCGGCCCGCTTTTATATTTTCGCTGCACCTGAAGAGCGAATGCAACATTTTCAGCAACGGTTTTTTCTTCAAGCAGTTTGAAATCCTGAAATACGCAGCCGATCGTTCGGCGGTACTGCGCAATATTTCGTCGTTTTATTTCAGAGAGATTGAAAGGACTAACAGTAATTTCACCTTTAACGGGAGTTGCTTCGCACGTCAGTAAATGGAGGATCGTTGATTTCCCCGTCCCTGTCATCCCTTTAATCACAGCGAAATCGCCTTTAGCAATACTGAATGAGGCATCATTGAGTATTTGCTTCTTTGAATCGGGATACGTATAATAGACGTTACGGAATGAGATCATTATTTTTTATTTGGTAGGTGCAGGGCTTTAGCCCGCGTCACTCTCTAATTGTAGTAGGCGTTCGCAGGCTAAAGCCCTGCGGCTACCGGTATCAAATATTCTTTAATAAAACGCCGTCTTCTGATGCCGGACTTCAATTTTACCGCCGCTTTTATCGACGGCAATGACATCGAAACGGCAGGCTTGGTCCTGAAGCTTATTGATGTGGTAATATCCTTCGGCAACGCGCTTGAGTTGTTTTTGCTTGCGCCAATCGACAGCATCTTCGGGTTTGCCGTATGAAAAATTATTGGTGCGCGCTTTAACTTCAATAAAAACAAGCTGGTCGCCATCCATTGCAACAATATCTATCTCGCCGACCTTGCCGTAGTTAAAATTGCGCTTGACGATGCGGTATCCCAGATCAGTAACAAATCTGCAAGCTTCGTCTTCGCCTTCATGCCCGGTTGCTTTACTTTGCGATTGAAATGATTTTTGCTCTTCCATACTACTTAGAAGAAAGGTAATTGCGGTGATTCTTGCGGTTGAAAACTTGCCTGAACTTCAATAGTATTATCCGTGCGAATATAACTATTGTTTGAATGTGTAGAATCGCTCGCTTTCGAAAACCATATTCGCGCCCGGTTATTGTTACTTAATTTTGCATAAATGATGGCGCCTTTATCATTTCCCGTATTTGCAAACAACACCTGATTGGTGCTAAAATCGGCATCGGTAAAAGGAGCCGCAAAAAAATTCTGATCCAATGAATAGGTCAGGCTCGTATCACTATCGACATGATTGACAAATGATGTGCCATTCTTCGCAGTGACAATTACATTCGTGCCCGATTGAGATACGACAAATTGCGGCAATGCCTGAGAAATATCGTTCGGAACGACCTGCACTAAATTAAACACAAAATTTACCTGCCCCATAAATACTCCGGTATCAAGCCTTACCGGAAGCGGTGCGGGAGGAATGCGTTCAGCACCGCTCCAATGGATGCCGATCGAATCCGTGCTTTCCGTACTATCCTGACGAATCGCTTTTATCCAAAAAATATATTCTTTCTCGATTCCCTGATTGAGACTGGTATTGCCCGGTACAGCAACGATCGCATGATCATATTTTCCCCGGATACCCTGCGATACGGATGTATCTTTTTGAGGTCTGCTATAATAAATAACATGGGCAGAAGTATTATTGGGATCGATATAACGGATGACATATCCGGCCATCCCTTTATTTGGCGTAGAAATACTCGGAAGCCATAATAAATTAACACTGCTGCTCGATGCCGACGATGCATAAATTTCTGTCGGCTGCATTACAGGGCGGGAATCAAAATAAAAACTTAAGTTCGAGGAAGTCTGTGATAGCACTAAAGAATCTTTTTTTGCAGGATCGGGATAGCGTTCGCCCCAGACACGAACGGTATATCTTTGCTCTTGTACCATTCTACCGTAGAACGTGCACATTGTATCACTCTTTGGAACGTGAACGGTAGTATCAGGCAAACCATAGACTGAATCTATTCCGTCAGAGGATGCGCTGGAATAGGGAGCCGATCGGAATAACTCTACAAAATATCCTTTGAAATTTTGCTGCGTGTCAACCGTTGAGGGATTCCAGCTAATTCTGAGATCAAATGTAGGTGTTCCGTCAATTAACGTTATGCACTTATAAAAGGCTTGCCCGGGTGCTAAGATAGGTCGTGAGACGATCTGCGGAGCTGTGATCGTATCCGAAAGACATCCGGCAATAAGCCCGAGTGCCAGTATGAGAAAGAGGTATTTTTTCATTGTCCTATTAACAATGCTTTAATCCGCAACTCTGTTCCGAGGATCTAGGGTAAAAAAGTCAAGTATGTCATTCTACACTAGTACTTCGAGCCTTAGGGAGAAGAGCGAAGTAAGGCATCCATTTCAGTATAGAGAGAAAGTTCTCGTATAACCTCAGGGAATTCCTCACATCGTTTTTCATGCTTCGCATGAAAAATCTCCGTTCGGAATGACCTATGAAATACATAAAAAAAACCGGATGCAAGTTTTATGCTGCATCCGGTTTCATCAGAATCAAGGTTCTAATTATAGAGAAAACTCTTTTTAATCAGCGTAAGCCAATCTTGCATCTTTCGCATCGAAAATTGCTGCGTAAGGCGAGTTTGCCGTAGGATTATAAGTTACATTAACATCAATGAATCTGCGTGATGAAGATCCACCGGTATCTCCCCAAAGGAAACGTCCGCTAACTCCGCCAAATGTTGAAGGCGATTGTGGTACGATCTCTACACGTGAATAATTGTTGTCTGCCGTACGAACAACAATAACTGCTGAAGCAGAATCGGAATGAAGAGGAGTAATATCAAAGAAATTATTCGCTCCCACAACTGCGCTTAAATCACCTGAAGAGAATATTTGTGAGGCTAATCCACCTTTGATATAAGTCGATGGTGAAGTAAAAAAGCCGAATTTAGCAGATCTGGTATTGGTTGCATTCAGGTCCGCAGATACGAGAGAAAGAAATGGTGAGCCTATAGAATTATCTGTTTGCAATACAAGATCGATCTTTGATTTCTCCGCACCTGTTAAAGATGCAGTATGAGGTGTTGGCCCCAAAATAAGACCGCTTGGATGAGATGCATCAACATCTGCAGTCTCATAGAGTCTGAATAGTCCACCACCTGTTACACCAGCCCATACAATACCTGAACCGGTAGATCCCGGAGTGGCAGTAGGTGTGATCTGACTTGAATCACTTGCAGCGCGGCTCCAATACACGCGGACAACGCCTGTATTATATGCACTAACTCCGGTGATAACGGAATTGCTGGAACCACCTGAAATATTAAAAACATAGGTTGTTCCCGGTGTCACACTAATATCAGCGTAGGTATCATGATATCCACCGGTACCTGTACCGGGAGTACTTGTCTGCGTACAACTAGTAAACAGTGCGCCTGCAACAAGTAGCGTCGCACAGATTGATAAAAACGATAAACGTAGTTTCATAATTTTGTAATGTAAGTGAAAGTTAATTTTCCAAAATAACACTATCTTATATCCGAATGGGACACAAAAACAGCATAAAGGGAACGGGGAGTAGAAATATAGAACACTTAACCCCAAATAATCTAAGCTAAGTTCCACATAAGAATTTAGATCCAGGATCGGGTAAGCGCAGGCTTTAGTCTGTGTGACATCCTCACCTTCAACCACCCTCGCAGGCTAAAACCTGCGCCTACCGTTATCGTGATAAATTACTTCAATCCCACCCTCTTAAAGATCGTATCAATATGCTTCATTGCAGCCATAGGGTCAAATGCATGATCAAGATCGGCACTGGTGAGTTTGCTGCCGATCACCGGATCGGATTCCAACAGCGAACGGAATGTGATATGAGGATCTTTCGCTTCTGCGGCAAGCTCCCATACCTGCATGGCATTGCGCTGAACGATCTTATACGCCTCTTCACGCGAAAGACCGCTTTTTGTAAGAAGCAAAAGAACAGGCTGCGAGAAAACTAAGCCGCGCGTTAGTTCCAAGTTCCGTTTCATCGCTTCGGGGTAAACATACATCGTCTCGATCGTTTTCGTCATCAGCGAAAGCATATAATTTAGAGCAATCGTTGCATCGGGTCCGATCACGCGTTCTGCACCTGAATGGCTGATATCACGTTCATGCCAGAGCGCAACATTTTCCATTGCCGTCATTGCATAACCTCGCAAGAGCCGAGCCAAACCAGTAACGCGCTCCAAGGTTATCGGATTGCGCTTATGCGGCATCGCCGATGATCCCTTCTGTCCTTTCGAAAAAAACTCTTCTACTTCACGGACTTCTGTGCGCTGCAAATGCCGAAGCTCAACAGCAAGTTTTTCTAAGCTCGCTCCGACAAGTGCGATGGTAGTAAAATATTCGGCATGACGGTCGCGCTGAATAATCTGCGTCGAAACTGGAGCGGGCTGTAAGCCAAGATTCTTGCAGACATATTCTTCAACCGAAGGATCGAGATGCTCGAATGTGCCGACTGCTCCGGAAATTTTTCCGACAGAGATCGTCTCAATTGCGCGCGCCATCCGTTCGCGGGCGCGTTTGAACTCTGCATAAAACACTGCAAGCTTTAAACCGAATGTCATAGGCTCTGCATGGATGCCATGCGTTCTGCCGATCATGGGGGTATGTTTATGCTCGGTTGCGCGTTTGCCGAGGGCGGTGATGAGTGCATCAATATCATGTAGAAGAATTTCACCGGCTTGTTTGCATTGAACGGAAAAAGCCGTATCGACAACATCACTGGAAGTCATTCCTAAATGAATGAAGCGCGAATCGGGACCAACATACTCGGCGACATTGGTCAAAAAGGCGATGACATCATGCTTCGTCTCTTCTTCGATCTCAAGCACACGGTTCGTATCGAATGAAGCTTTTGACCGGATATTTTTTATCGTACCTTTTGGGACAATGCCCAGCGCTTCCTGCTTTTCGGTAGCAAGCAATTCAATCTCAAGCCAGATCTTGAATCGGTTCTCATCAGTCCAGATAGTGCCCATTTCCGGGCGAGTGTAACGTGGGATCATTGAGTATTATTGAATTCTTGCCAGCCAGTTTATTGGATTGCGACTCATGTGTGTAACAGCATAGACAACAATTTCGTCCTGTTTAATTCTATAAATTGAGTCTGCTTCAGTTTTTGTAAGTATATATTCTCTTGCCTTCACTAAAAAAACTGCATAACAAGTTCCTTCTTACCGCACCAGGTCGATCTTCGCAAAATCTGCTTTGCCCATTCCGCTTGCAATGCAAGTGTAAAATCCCGAAGGAAGGGGTGAACCGTTATCTGATGTACCATTCCATTGGTAATGATGCCAACCTGAATCGAGTGAACTGTTAACGATCGTGCGGACTAAGCGTCCGTTCAGATCAAAAATATGCACCGTGATGAGTCCTGCCGCAGGAAGGTTGAATGAAATATCAGTAGTAGAAGAAAAGAGCGGCGGTTTGGCAGAGAGATTAAAATTCGGGATCGGCGGACAAACGCTATCGGATAACACTGCATTTTTTATCTGATCGATCGTAAAATCCCAGATACCTCTTCCATATGTTCCAAAGCGCACAACTTTAAGTGATGGAATATATTCAACTGACCAATACACCATATCAGGCGAATGCCCATGAGACATTTCAAGCCAGGTATTTGCTTGTTTGCTATAAATATACGGACCAACTTCGGTGGCAGCAAAGAGAAATTCTTCATTCTCAGAAGCAGCTAATCCATAGATGAGTGTATGCGGAAGTCCTGAATCGATCGGAATAAAAGTTTTTCCGTCATCGGAAGAAACAAATACTCCCGGGTTCGAATATCCGCTTCCGGCGATCCAGAGTGTATGCACATCTAAACGTGAAGGCACAATTACCGAGCCATAAAAATAATGACTTCCGGGAGCGACCGTATCTAATTTTTCCCATTTTCCGTCAACGCCGAGCGAATCGTAAAACTTTCCATCATTGGTAAGTACGTAAGATCGCGAAGGATCGAGCGGAGAAAATGCGATCGCAGAAATATTCCTTCCGGTATTGCCCCCGGAAAAATCGAACGACAAATGAGACGCTTCGATCGTATCTTTATCCGCACGATGAATATTTTTCAAATGCCAAATAAATGATTCACTCAGATCTCCTCCGCAAGCAATATATGCCGCGCTGGAATCAAGCGGATCAGCAATGATCGGCGGCATCCAAAGATGGTTTTTTCCCTGAAATCCCCATCCGGAATTCCTGCCGTTGCCCTTAGCATCAGTATAAAGCAATGCAAAGCCGGGATAATCACACCATGTACTTCTTCCCTTGTTCGATGAGCTTAAATGTCCGTAATCGCCACTTATCGTTTGCGTCATTTCTGTTCTTGCTGAAGAATCCTGAGCCCTTTGGTATCCCTGATCCTGCGTTCCGCCGTAAATAAAATACGGAGCTTCCTCCGATGTAAGCACACTATAATATTGACTGGTACCAACTCCGGAAAGTGTGATATTCTCAAATGTCTGAAGTGTATCTTTTGATAGGAAAATTCCTCCGTCAGTAGAGATACATTCTATTTCATTCCCGATAGGATCTCTGATAAAATCTATTCCGTCAATATCAGCATGGAGCTTTGTCTTCATATCTCCATAATATTCACCCCAGCCGTTCGTATGATCCCAAGATGTTCCGTTATCATGCGATATAAATGTTTCGATCGTGCCGATCGCCATAGTCTGCGGATCGCTTTGTAACATCTTGAAAGAATTATTTCCAAAAATACTTCCTGCGAATGTACCGGTTTGCTCCCATGCCTTCCCGCCGTTGGATGATACAGAAATTGTCCCGACATTCTTTGTTGTCTCGAGAACTGCAAGATTAATACTATTATTTTTTACTGCACCTTGAAGTAGAAGACTTCCGATCTTCCCGATCGAATCACTATATATCATTTGATGAATGAAATTCATCTTACCATTAACATCAATAGTAAGCAGTGAATCATTCTTTAAAAAAAATACAGGGCTTATCGTATCGCGGGAAAGCCATACATCGGATTTATCGGAGCTTGCTTTCCACTTACCAAGATTTGTAAAACTTTTTCCCTGATCGGTGGAGCGATACAGTGTTGATACTGCATACCAATTTTTATAATCCCATTCATTACCGAATAGATAAATGGTTTGTTCAGTCGCATTAATGCAAGCGCGCTTAAACCCACCCCAACTTTTCGGACCATCAAGCCCTGATGCAGTCTGCCAAGTGATGCCTTCATCATCGGAATAATACACTGTTGCAGGACCGTTTGCCGCTGCAATAAGTCTCTTGCCCTTCGAAGTTGTGATAACACGAAGCATAACTACGCCGCCGAAACGATGATTGTCATTGAGCGATGTCCAGGAATCAGTCTTGCTTAGATCTGCTTTCCAGATATTCCCCATCGCTGAAGCCGCATAGATAACATTATGATCGAAGTCTATATCGACAGTATGCATTCGACCCGAAATATTCTTGCTTCCGCGTTCACTCCATAACCCTGTGATTCTGCCGCCTGCAAGCGTATCATGAATTAATCCTAACGGAGCTAAGGAATGTTTTCTTGAAGAAAATTGCAATTGATCAAATTTAGCGCTTCGGGTTTCTGCATCAATTGTTTGCCAATTCAAACCGGGTTCGGCGCGGTGCATTTGGTTAATCCACACTTCGCGCTCGCGTTTGTAATCGGAATCGTTTTCTCTGGTAAGAACGGGAATTTCCGTTTTTGAGGAAGTTTGTGCAAATACACTTCCGGTGAGTCCTGAAAAAAATATGAGCACAAAAAAAACTTTAATCATTGTTAACAAATTTAAAATCTGATGGTACCTGTAAAATCCGAAATATGCAAAAAAGATTCAATGAACGAGTTCTAAGGTTTCAATTTTTTCTGAACGGAGTGATAAAATAATCACGATACAACAACCCGAATTTTCTCCGCCGCCTCTTTTGCCCGTTTTCTTATAATATCCGTTGATGTTCCGACTGTATCATAAGCAAGCGCAACTGCCATCCGTCGGTATTTACGTGTTGTTGGTTTTCCAAAAATACGAATATCGATTTTAGGTGTTGCCATTGCTTCGGCGATCCCTTCATAGTTCGGTGCATTCGGGGATTCATCCGGCGCCAGAATTACAGCGCTTGCTCCGGCATGCTCGAGAGTGATTTCCGGTATCGGAAGTCCGAGAACAGCGCGGGCATGAAGTTCGAATTCCGAAAGATTTTGTGTCAGCGCAAGCGTTACCATTCCCGTATCATGCGGACGAGGTGAAAGTTCTGAAAAGTACACTCCATCTTTGGCAAGAAAAAATTCTACTCCCCAAATTCCAAACCCCGTTAATGCTTTTGTAACTTTTTCTGCCATATCCTGAGCATCGCGAAGCTGTGATTCGCTTATCAATGCCGGCTGCCAGCTTTCCATATAATCTCCCCGCTCCTGTCGATGACCTATCGGCGGACAGAAAAGTGTTTTGCCATTTTTTTGCGTGACGGTGAGAAGAGTTATTTCCAATTCGAATGGAATAAATTCTTCGACGATCACTTCAATAAGATCCCCTCTTCCTTTCGTCGTTCCGTATTCCCATGCTTTTGCAATATCTGATTCCGATCTAACCGTTGATTGTCCTTTGCCCGATGATGACATCAGCGGTTTCACCACACAGGGAATTCCGATCTTTTTTATCGCAGCATTAAATTCATCTTCAGCCTTTGCATATTCGTATTTTGCAGTGCGCAATCCTAATTCCTTTGATGCAAGATCGCGAATAGCTTTGCGGTTCATCGTAAAATTTGCTGCGCGAGCGCTCGGAATTACTTGAATGCCTTGCTTCTCATAGGCATAAAATCTCTCGGTTCGAATAGCTTCGATCTCGGGTACAATAATATCCGGTTTATGCTTAGCGACGATCCTATCGAGCGAAGAGGCGTCAAGCATATCAATAACTTCCCGTTCGTCGGAAACTTGCTGCGCGGGCGCGTTATTATATGAATCAACAGCAATAACATATTGTCCCAATCGTTTTAAAGCGATCACGAATTCCTTGCCAAGTTCGCCGGAGCCAAGAAGTAATATTTTTTTTGTCATAGGATAAAATTCGCATCACAGAAGGCGCGAGGCTTTAGCCCGCGAAGAGGTTTATTTTTGAGATATTCTCGTGGGCTAAAGCCCTGCGCCTACCATAAGCTATTATCATGGAACAGAAACCTCTAAAATACCGTAGTAATGGACTTCTATAATTTACAAGTCGTATGAAACGTTTCATTTTAACCAGCTTTCTTTTGATAAACATTTCAACTATCGCAGCAGCACAATTGCAATATCCAAAACCTGAGAAAGGAAAGGTCGCTGATGAGTATTTCGGAACAAAGGTTGCCGATCCTTATCGCTGGATGGAAGATGTCGATTCCTCTAAAACAAAAGAATGGGTGAAGCAAGAGAATGCGCTCACGTTTTCTTATCTGGAGTCAATTCCGTTTCGTAATAAAATAAAAAAACGTATTGAAGAGCTCTGGAATTACCCGAAATATTCTGCGCCGCAGAAAGTCGGCAATTTTTATCTCTTCCATAAGAACGACGGTCTGCAACCCCAAAGTGTACTGTACGTCCAGGAAGGTATTACCGGAACACCGCGAGTATTGATCGATCCCAACACTTTAAGTACTGACGGAACAGTGGCTTTGAACGGTATCACTGCTTCGAACGATAATAAACTTCTTGCATATTGGACTTCAAAATCCGGTTCAGATTGGCAGGATATCTATGTGCTTGATATTGCTACAGGGAAAAAACTTGAAGATCACATCCAATGGAATAAATTTAGCGGCGGAAGCTGGTATAAAGATGGATTTTTCTATTCGCGTTATGAACCAAAGGGAAATGAACTCACCTCTGCTAATGAATACCAGAAAATCTATTACCATAAGATTGGTACCCCACAGAGTTCTGATGAATTGAAATACGAAGATAAAAAAAATCCGAAGCGTTTGCAATTTATGAGTGCTACCGAAGATGAGCGGTATTTGCAACTCTATATAAATGAAGCCGGCGAAAAAGGGAATTTACTTTCTATTATGGATACAAGAAATCCTGATCGCGGCTGGATCCCATTGCAAACAACCTTTGGTTTTGATGTAAACCTGGTTGAATCCGAAGGAAATAAACTTTTCATCCAAACAAATATAGGCGCTCCGCGAAATAAAGTTATCGTTACAGATATTTCTGATCCCTCACAAAAAACCTGGCATGATCTTATTCCTCAGGGAAAACATGTTCTGGAAACCACCTCATTGGTTGATGGAAAGCTGATCTGCACCTACATGCAGGATGCAAGCCACCATGTGTATCTGTATAATCTCGAAGGAAAAAAGCTTAGCGAAGTAAAACTGCCTGCAATTGGCAGTATCTTCGGCTTCGGCGGTAAGAAGGAAGACAAAGAAGTATTTTATACTTTTTCTTCATTTACATATCCGCCCTCGATCTATCGATATGATATGACATCTAATACTTCAACGGTCTTCCGCAAGAGTGAAGTTAAGTTTGATCCGACCGCCTATGAATCAAAACAAATATTTTATAAAAGTAAGGATGGTACTCGCGTACCTATGTTTATCGTCCATAAGAAAGGATTGAAGATGGATGGAAATAATCCTTGTTACCTTTATGCGTATGGCGGTTTTAATGTTAGTCTTACTCCCTCATTTTCTACCCTTCGTCTTATCTTATTAGAGAATGGTGCGATCTTCGCAATGCCGAATTTACGCGGCGGCGGTGAGTACGGTAAAGAATGGCATGAAGCGGGTACGAAGCTTCATAAACAAAACGTCTTCGATGATTTTATTGCTGCAGCGGATTATCTCTGCACTGAAAAATATACGTCTCACGATAAACTTGCAATTGCAGGTGGCTCAAATGGCGGATTATTAGTTGGAGCAGTAATGACACAGCGACCTGATATTTGCAAAGTAGCGCTGCCCGCAGTCGGCGTTATGGATATGCTGCGCTACCATAAATTCACCATCGGTGCGCATTGGGCAAGCGATTACGGAACGAGCGAAGATAGTAAAGAGATGTTCGAATATCTCAATCATTACTCGCCATTAGAAAATATTCGCAGCGGAGTTCATTACCCGGCAACAATGATAACAACTGCCGATCATGATGACCGTGTTGTACCGGCGCATTCATTCAAATTTGCAGCAACGCTTCAGGAAATAGGCGAAGGTTCAAGCACGAATCCGCTTCTCATCCGCATCGAAACGAAAGCCGGACATGGCAGCGGAAAGCCTACAGCAAAGATCATCGAAGAAGCAGCTGATGAATATTCGTTTATGTTTTATAATATGGGAGTGGTGCCAAAATACTAATAGGGAATCGTATTACGGTTTCATTCTCGTAATAACAAATAGTTGTTATTGCCAAATCTTTAATAATGTCACTTACTTCAGCGCATCCATCGCAGCTTTTACTTTCGGCATGATAGAATTTATTTCTTCCATTGAAACTGCTCCGACAGAAAGCCTGAACCAGCCTGTATCCTCGCGAAGATCAAAAGCCTGAAATGCTACGATGGCAAGATCAGCAGAATACAGAAGATATTTGCGAATGTCTTCATTGGTCGAAAGTACATATCCGTTCGGAGTTGTCTTGCCGATGAAATTAAACCGCGCTGTAAGGTAGATCGCACCCATTGGTGTAATTGCATCAACCGGATATCCGCTATCACGAAGCGAAATTATTTCTTCATAAAGCGCATCGAGCCGCTCTTCAACATCGGCATGCATTTTGGATTGATAGGCATCTACGACAGCGTCATTATTCAGAAGATTCGCCGTTGCAACCTGCTCAGGTCGCGGCGCCCATGCGCCGACATGACCTAAAATATTCGACA
>JANYLL010000407.1 GCA_025357895.1 Ignavibacteriota bacterium | reverse complement strand
AACAGACTCATGCTTGTTAAAAAAACGTAGAGTACGCCAAACGTGGGTAGGCTAACTCTCTTAATATATGTATCCCGTATAAAAAAACTACGACGAGAGCCGTGGCAGGCTTCGCCTCATACCACAAAAATACGATATTATTAAAGTAGGGCTTCCGAGTCCAATGGGGCAGACTCTTCGTCCGCCCAACTGAATTCAGCCAACTACTAAAATCAGTTCACAGTTCTTAATTCATTCGCCGGAGGATATGCCCTCGGTGAAGTTGTGCCGGCAAAAATATATCCTCCAATTTGAAGAAGATGCAGCAACTCCGATCTTGTCGCTTTTGATATATCTCTGCCTTTAATCGGAAGTGCATCAAGAGTCCTTGCATAGCGGCGAAGCTCATGAACATTCCATGATTCGATATCGGAAATATGCAGATCTTCTATTTCACGAACGCGAGATTCTTTCTTAATTTCTGTGTCGGATTCTGTAGCGATCAAAAGCGACTTCAGCAGAAGATTCATCGCTTCTTTATCAGGGCGGGCAAAGAAAACGGTATCGCAAATACCGGCAAGAGTTTTAACAAACTCTGTTGCATGTTGAACTTCTGCTAAACCTCCGGCTATGACTGTGGTGACAATTCCTGCAGCATTAGCAGCTGTAACGCCAATGATTCGCGCACGGGTTTCAACCCGAAGCGAATGCAGAAGTTTTGCAAGCGCAACTGCTCCGGAGCATTCAATTACTCCCGCGCTTTCCGACAAACTAATATATGCCTTCCCTGCCATACTACAAATATAACATATTTTTGAGCGCCCCTCCCTAAATCCCTCTCCATAAGCGTATGGAGAGGGACTTTTAAAAAACTCCCTTCTCCACGAGCTTGTGGAGAGGGGTTGGGGGAGAGGCTTATTTCACCACCGTAAACTTCCCGATCATCACTTTTCCCCCAGAACTCACTCGAACCAAATACGTCCCGCCTGAAAGTTGTGAAGTAGGGATTGAGAAATTTTCTATTGCGTTTTTTTCAGTAATGCCTTCGCCGTTAAAGTGATATACTTCTTTGCCCAAAACATCAAACACTGAAATCTGAATAGGAAGTATATGACCAGGAAGTCCCATAGGAAAGCGAACATTCACAAAATTTCCCACCACGGGATTTGGTAAAATTGATAAATCCCATCCCCTCCCCTCTCCACGACCATCGACGACCGACGACTCGCGCTCGACGACCACCACTTCCCCTAAAAAATCGCCTTCGTAGTTATGACAAAAGGCGTAGTCCTTACCTTTGGCGTGTGCGATGATTGCGCTGAGGTAAATATATGTACCCCTGACGTTTGCTTTATACGTATCGAATGTCAGTGATCCGAGATCCATTGAATCACTGAGCAGAATACCTCCGGCACGGGTGATCGTAATGCTAAGCGAATCCTTTGCCATCGCAGAAGATTTGAATGTCCAACCAGGCGGCGGAATATAGCGAACCTTAACCTTCGTCGAAGATATATCTATTACATCCGAATTATATCCGATCGAAAAAGTTATTTCATCGACAAGAAGCGATGCGGCAATAAAATTCTTTGGAAGGCGTACTGCCATAGGCATACTGACAAGCGTATCTGCATATACTTTTTTCGCAGCAAGGAAATACGGATACGCATATCCAAATGAAGTTGAAAGCGGGCGCTGAATTGTGCGCACAATTCCCGAATCCTGATCGATCACCGCAAGCTCGTTATACCGCACATTTTTAATTACTTGCCTTCCACCCGGCTGCCAGATAACAACAACAGAGTCAATAACGCCCGAACCGGCGCAGCCGCCAGCGCCGAAGCCGAAGTGAGCCATGGCCGGTTCATAGCCATAATAACTTTGATAAAAACCTATTTCGCGATCTTGCTTCTTACCTTCAGCATAAACATTGACAGTGGAACCGAGTCCCATTGAGTTTGCTTTATGACCTCTTAATTTTACATTTAACCATCGATTCACATTACCTTCGTTATGCCAAAGTTCGGTGGTTCCCTTTGATACATCCAAGAAATCAATGAACCCGTCATTATCATAATCCGTCCATGAAAGTGAACTTGGAATTTGATTCGTGTTCATAGAAAACGGTGCAGTTGATCTTTGAAAGCCTTGATGACCCCCATACCATATTTCAGAACTATCAAGATTGTTATATAAAATTAAATCTAAATATCCATCATTATCAACATCCTGTATAAATGACATTCTATGATCACCTCCTTGCGCTTTATCTAAATTGAGTTCAGATGTCCAATCGTGGAAGCTTTTTCCACTATCATTGTGCCAAATGACTAACTTTCCGGGAGAAGCATACATGAAATCAGGGTATCCATCGTTATCAATATCGGCGAATGCAGCAGTACCTCTTACATCAGCGGAGCCAAACTTATTTGCAACAAATGAGTTATTGAAGGGTGTATAAGAACCTAAAATATCTAGGCCAAAGACATCACTTACAAAATCATTATGAAGGTAAAGATCAGGCCACCCATCTTGATTAATATCGGTTGCTAAAGCTATATCACCTACTGCGGGATTATTAAAAAGATTTACTACATCAAGAGATTTGCCCCCATTATTGTGATAAAAAGTGGTACCTTGACCCACTTGTCCATTCACCAATAGATCTACAAACCCATCCTCATCATAATCAAACCATATGGTACCCGTAGTTTGACCGCCTGGATTTTGCATCTTCGTAGAAACATCTGTAAAAGTCAGATTACCATTATTTTTCCACAATTTATTTACGGAGCTTACGAAAGCATCTTGATAGCAATCTACAAATCCATCGTTGTCAAAATCGCCGAAACACATGTGCGCATAGTATCCTGCGGGTAGTGAATTAAATGCCGTGTTGGTTATTTCCGAGAAAGTCCCATTCCGAAGGTTATGGTATACTTGTGGCACTTGATCACTTCCATAATTTCCCCTTGCAATAAAAAGATCCCAATAGTCGTCATTGTCAAAATCCGCCCAAGAATTTGTGAAAGAAGAGGAAGCAGGGGAAGGAGTAGTTATTCCTGAACCAAGTGTAACGTCTTTAAACTTTACTTGTTGCCCGAGTAAAGTTGTTGAGAAAACAACTAAAAGAAGGGGGCAAAAAAAGTATTTCATAGCGACTTTGGAAAATTAATTTGACCTAAGTTAATCATATTATGGAACCCTTCTTCATAAAGAAAGTTCCTGCAAGCGGGATAAAGAATGACACTGCCGGATAGAAATAGCGGGGCTCGACATTAACAGGTATATGTGAGAGAAAAAAATACGCTACTACACAAAATGGAAGCAGCCAAATTTCATATTTTTTTCTCCATTTCCAACATCCAATTAAAGATAGTATTATTAGGATTACCCCAAAGAAAGAACTCAGCAATTTGATTGCCGCAGGAATGGGTGTGTCTTTTAATTCCTTTAAAAAAGAAGCTGGAAATTTTTGAGTAAAATCGTCACTGGCTCTCTTTGTTGGTCTGCTATCACTTGCGATTATAAATAACCCTCTCGGTGTCAAAAGAAGCGGTATACGTTTTATAAGGAGTGTTAAATACCAAACTGGGTGTTCTTTTATAATTGCTACCGCTTTCTTAGTTCTTTCGGCATCTCGTTCAATACCACGAGGATAGTAGAGATCGGATTGATCTTCCAATATTTTTAGTCTATCGTCGGAATAGACTGTTCCGAACGTATCGCCAAATTGACTAATGCCCTCAAATGCAGCAATACCATTGCTATATCCTAAAGGAATAAATTTACCGCCCGAACTATTGTAATTGAATATTGCCTGAAGTGAAACGACAGCTATAAGTGCTATTGCAAAGGGAAGAACTATTTTTAGAGAATATTTGAATCCGAAAAGTAAAGCTAGCCCAAGGAACAAGAAAATCGGTAATAGTACAACGTCAGGGCGTAATAATACCGCCACCCCGATTGCAATGCCTGATAAGAGACCATTCTTCCATCTTGTTACAGAAGTTAAATGCTTTCGAGATAATAAAAACAGAGTAATTGCAATCGGAAGGGCGACTAACGCTTCAGGAAGTATGACAACATCAAATCTGGCAGAGTTCAGCCATATAGCACCGCCCAAACCACAGATCAGAGAATACTTGAAATTTTTTGTTAATCTTTCACAAGTAAGAAAAAAAAGAGGTCCCATCCATGCCATTGCTAAAGCATGTATTATTTGAATAATAATAAGGGAATATCCAAAGATCGAAATGATCCCACTTAGAAATAAAGGATACCCCGTAGGCTTGTCAATAAATGGCTGATAGACAAACTGCCTTATTGGTGAAGACATCCTTGAAGTATCGACATAGATTGACATACCATGCCCAGAAATCACGTTCTCAGCAATTCTCAGATAACGTACTGACGAACCGTCATAATAATTCGTGCCGGGGTAAATGGCAATAAAGATGCAACGGATTATAAACCCGAGTGCAAAAAGAAAAATGAAAAGCAATCTACGATCACTTTTGATTTTTTGCCAAATAATATTCATAAGCATCCGTCATCATTTGTTGGTCCGTAAAACGAGACTGCCATCCGAGATCTCTTTTTGCTTTTGATGTGTCAAGAATATAATCAACACTTGCAATCCTATATTGTTCAGGAAAAAGCGGTGAAAGTCTGAATAAGTATAAAAAATTCAGACCGAAAATTGTAAGTCCTTGCGGTAAATGCATCAAGTTGGATTTTGAATTTGCTTTTAAAATGAGATTCTTCAAAAGATCTTTTACCATTGGTGGATTATCAGAGCCAAGATTATAAATGCCACTTGCCTTCTTCTCCAAGGCAAGATTAATTGCATAAGCTAAATCGAAAACCGAGATCATCTGGTATCGCGTTAATCCTTTACCAATGACAGGCACTGGCTTACCATTTTTTATAATCTTAAAAAGTTTTACCATAACACCCAATCTACCAGGACCTAAAATAAGTCTTGGGCGAAAAATAGTCCAAAGATATTTTCCGTCCATGTAATTTTTGATAAGCTTTTCAGCTTCTTTCTTACTTGAACCATAATCACCTAAAGGATTTGTCGGATGCTCTTCATCCACAGGGGTTCTTTGAGGAATGCCATA
>JANYLL010000405.1 GCA_025357895.1 Ignavibacteriota bacterium | reverse complement strand
CCTCAACAAGCACCGGAACAGTATTATATAATACTGCAGGTCCGCAAACATTGACAAGCTTGAGTACCGATCTTTTTAATATCGGATATAACACAAGCGATTCGGGTCCGGCATTAGGCGCACTTATTAATGTTGTTGGCAATGGCGGCAACAGTACGACAATGTCGGGGCTTACCGATACAGCTCGGAATTTAAAGGCCTCTAATGTCAATGCGGGCAATGTTACAGCTCTGGTAGATACGGTCGGAAATTCAGGAAGCGGAACGCAGATCGGATTAAAAGTGACGATGTCCGGAACGGGTACAAAATATGCGGCATTGACAACGGGCGGCAATAACGGAATCGGTACGGGAGCGCCAACGGAGATATTAGAAGTTACCGGAAATATTCGCATTAGCGGATTGAAGGGGCTAAAAATTACCGAGTGGACTGATCCCGGTGCCGGAGCTGCAACAGCTGGAACTATGGGAAAGGTAACTCTCGCAGCAGGCACAAAGATCGTGAAGACTTCTTCGGTGACGGCGAATTCGCGAATTATCCTGACGGCGCAAACAGGAATTGCACCCGGAACACTCTATGTCAGTGCCCGGACAGCAGGTACAAGTTTCAGCATTACTTCGACAAATGCATTAGATGCTTCGTCCGTTGCATGGATCATTATAGAGCCGTAAAGGCAAACATAAAGCTTAGGGCAAAACACGAATGAAAAAAGTGAGGAATATAGTAAAGCAATTAAAAGGTATTACCGTGAGTATTTTCGCTCTCTGTATGCTCTTGTTTGCAGGGCGAAGCGAGGGGCAGATAGGTACTTTGTACGGAGGATCTATTGTTTTATCGAATGGAACAAATGCTATAACCTTTGCCGTTCCTTCCGGATTATTAGAGAGCTATTCATTGACATTCCCTACTGCTCAAAGCGGTGCCGGTCTTTTTCTCTATGATAGTTTAGGAATATTGAAATGGGGTACACCTATTCCTGACGCGCTCGGTTCGGGAGGGTTGCTTATCGGGCCTGCAACACAGCAGACAACAACGCATAATGATCAATATCTTTTTGATGTTGAATACGCTCCGGGATCGGTAGGTCCGCTTCCAGGTGCTGTTATTGTATCGGAGATTAATAATCCAAACCCGAGTGCTGCCGGTATGCACGTGCGGGCAAAGAATACGAATGCAACTTCGACTGGTGTTGCGATCAATGGCGTAATTGTGAATGTAACAAATGCCGGATCAGGTACCTCGCGCGGAATTTGCGCCGATGCTACCGGACTTTTAAATGACTATGCTATGATCTTTACCGGTACATCCGGGACTTTATGCGGCATGGGAACAACGACGCCGATCGAGAATCTTGATGTGAACGGAAATATCCGTATTTCAGGCACGAATGGATTAAAAATTACTGAAGGCACGAATGCGGCGATGGGAACTGCTGTGCTCGTGGCAGGTACGAAGGTTGTCAGTACGACGAAAGTAACTGCTAACTCACGAATCTTTCTTACATCGAATGTAGCAGGCGGCGGTATAGGCGTGCTCTATGTCAGCGCCAGGACTGCCGGCGCAAGCTTCACCATATCATCTACGTCAGCAACGGAGACCTCGACTGTTGGCTGGGTGATTGTCGAGCCAGAGTAACGGAGCGAGAAAAGAATGAGAAAAAATTTTATTATGAGCAAAGTGTATATTTCCATTTTCTTTTTCCTGTTTGTCACTGCAACTATTAGTTACGGTCAGACCGGATCATTGCGCGGCGGATCGGCTATATTGACAAATGGTTCAAAAACAATTACATTAAAGGTACCTTCTTCGGGGTTGGCAAATTATACGCTTTCCCTCGCTACTGCCCAAAGCACAGCGACATCGACACAATGGATAAAAAACGATGGCAGCGGGAATTTAAGCTGGGATGGATCACCGGGCGGACTTACCGGAAATGGCGTAGCCTACGTTCCGGGAAATCCACAAGCTACGGCAACTTCCGGACATTATCTCTTTTATATTCAGAATCTCAGTTCCAATAGTAATGTTAACTCTCCCGGAGGGTTCGTTACTGACGCAGTCGTTGATGGCAATAATTCCAGCGCTACTGGTATCACTATTAACGTGACGAATACTGCGACATCTGTGGGAGAAGTTTTAACGGGTGTTTGTGTTCATGCAGGTTCCTTTGCAGGCACAGGGGGTAGTACCAATACCGGAATTTCCGTTGATGCCACAGGAGGAACTGCAGGCGGAGGCGCTAATTATGCAGCATTATTTAACGGCGGAAATGTCGGCTTAGGTGCAGCTGCTCCATCTGAGCAATTGGAAGTTACCGGCAATATCCGGATAAGCGGCATTAACGGATTAAAGATTACCGAGTGGACTGATCCCGGTGGCGCAGCCGCAACAGCTGGCACTATGGGAAAGGTAACTCTCGCAGCAGGCACAAAGGTCGTGAAGACTTCTTCGGTAACGGTGAACTCGCGAATTTTTCTGATGTCACAGAACGGTGCCGCAGGCACAGTAGGAACAGCTTACGTAAGTGCCAGAACTTTAAACACAAGTTTCACTATTACCTCAACCTCTGCAACTGACGTATCGGATGTAGCCTGGTGGATCGTTGAGCCGTGAGTTCAAGCGTAAAGTTTAAATGGGGAAGGGAATTGAAAAGAAGTGCACAGTGATATTGTTGTTTTGTAAGGACTTGCAGGGCGTTAAAATTTAAAATTCAAAAACGCTTGCATTTTGAGAGAATTTGTTGTATATTTGTATTGTTAGTTTCATAGCATATCCACGCCACTGGACGTGAATTGAGACGATCGCCGAATGACTGCTCTGTGTTTTTAGTTTAGCCACGTATCAGAGAGAAGCATTCATACTAATCATGACCACATAAGAAAAAAGGAATTTCCTTTTACTATAAATTTTTTAGCATTTTGCCGAAGAACAGAGTTTTTTCTGCTTCGTCAAATTCTTTTTGTAGAACGTTTCGTATTCCCGGTTAAAAATCGCTCTTGTCACGGGAGGCGCTTTTTTCGGAGAATATACGTAAAGCCCATTGCATCAGCGACTATATATTTTTGAAAACTTGTGGTTAGGTTAAGTAAAAAGTAT
Organism: Ignavibacteriota bacterium; assembly: GCA_025357895.1. Classification (GTDB taxonomy): domain Bacteria; phylum Bacteroidota; class Ignavibacteria; order Palsa-1295; family Palsa-1295; genus PALSA-1296. The sequence goes on along the minus strand of JANYLL010000405.1, from coordinate 16,577 downwards.
ATAGTAGCTGTTGCGATTTTTGACTGATCTAAGTTTCTCACCACACTCACAGGATGCCGTTATATTTAAATAATGGCTTGTTGATAAGGCAAACTAATGGCTCCCTGCTTCCTCGGAAGTGGGGAGTTTTTTTTTGGCATCGCGCGCCTCGCACAAGGAGTTCTTCATTTCTCTTCTCAGATGATTATTAATTAATGTAAAAATGGCAAAGAATTAGAAACCAAGGAGATGGAGATTACGTATTCTTTTATAATACGTATCTATTTAACTCACTATTTCTATATATTCAAAAATGACTTCAAACATAAACCGGATGCGCCATTTTACGGGAATGCTCACCACTTTTGCTTTATTGGCAACGATCGTCGTATATGCTGGCTGTTCGAGCAGTACCACGGCTTCATCTGATCAGTCAACGCTGACTACTTCGACAGAAATGCAAAACAGCTCAGTATCTGCTGCTTTTAAATCACCCGTTACGACAGCCGGAGGCGGCTTAACCTGTGATTCCGTTGTAATCACTCGTGCCCGTCTGCTTATTTCTACGATGAAAATGCACCACGACGAAAGTGATACTGTGGGCGAAGGCGAGGTCAAAGTAGGACCTTTCATTGCAGAGTTCAATGCTTCAGGAGCAACGATCCTCTCGACGGTAACTATTCCGCCGGGTACTTATGACCGTATTAAGTTTGAACTGCATAAGCTTAATGATAAAGATGATGCTTCGCTCATTAACAGTTCGCTCTTTGGGGATTTTGTCAATGGCGGGCGCTATACTGCTATTATTGACGGCAAGGCGTATGTCAATGGCGTAGGATACCCATTTTCATTCAAGACCTCGAAAACAGATAACGTGCAGATCTTTATCAATCCGCCTGCAGCCTTCAGTGCAGGGTCGAGCTATAATCTTGCATTGGTTTTCGATCCGAAGCTTGTATTCGTTCAATCAGGCTCGCGTCCTCTCGATCCGAGAAGCACGGACAACCAAAAGACTATTGAAGATCTGATCAAAGATGCACTTAAAGCATTGAAGAAATAATTACATTCATATTGTTGCAATATGAAGAGCAAATAGCTCCCCGCTTCCTCGGAAGCGGGGAGTTTTTTTTTGATAAAGGGTAATCTGTTGGCAGAAATGGTTTAGTTTGATGGTCTATAGGATATTGATTCAAAAGGGGTTAGAAGTATGATGATTTTATTTAAAATAATTGGTATCAATTTGGAAATATTGCCGTATCTTTGTACTCATTAGTATCGTCATTTTATCGTAGCCACGGTTTTTGTAGAGGATAGTAAACATTAGTCGCTGTAAAAAAAACTAAGTCGTTTCCCAATCACTCTTGGAAATTTTACCGCGAAGAAAAAAATATTTTGTACCATGATCTACAGCAGGGGTTCGGTGATTCCCGACATGAAAACGATCAGTATTATTAAATTTTAAAAAATTAATCCATTTTACGGACAGGAAGTCCTAAAGAAAAACCAAGAATTTCTTCTCACTTCACAAGAAGCCGTTTTTTTTAGAACGGCATGTTGATAAGGCAAACTAATGAAAACCCTGATTCTTTCGAGAGCAGGGTTTTCATGTTTTTTGAGGTCGGGGAAAGGGAATGCGGGTAAAAGTTTATTTGGAGATAAAATAACGGGAATTTCGGGAGCCGCTTTGCTAAATTTCGTGTTATGCGGTGTCTTTTGCAATTAAAGACTTATTTCATAATTATATAACGTGAAGAAAAATCGTACTTTAATCATCGTCGTTCTTTTATGCATAGCCGGCTCACTCTGGGCATTATATCCTACGTTGAAATCACAGGAGTATCGCTCGGATATTGCGGATTTCGGTCCTAAAGATTCTGCAAAAAAAGCACAGTATCTCGCGGCTAACGATGAGGCAATAAAAACCTCAGGTAAAAAAGCTATCAAACTTGGTCTCGATCTTCGTGGCGGAATCTATGTTACGATGGAAGTTGACGTCTTGAAATTTATTGAAGAACAGGCAACGAATAAAGATGCTATCTTCGATCAGGTTCTTGCTGCCACCAGTGCAGAAGAAGCAGTATCCGAAGAACCGGTAGTTTCGATCTTCGTAAAGAAATTTGCCGAGATCGCTGCGCCTAAAGGCAAAGCCCTTGCTAATTATTTCTTACTCTCCGATGTCAAGACCGGCGATGATAAAGAAATCGCTGCCTCGCTGCAGACTGGTTCTGACGAAGCAGTCGATAGAGCGATCGAAATTATTCGTAATCGTATCGATCAGTTCGGATTGACCGAGCCGACGATTCAGAAATTTGGCACACGCCGCATCATTATCGAAGTGCCCGGTGCCGGAGATCCGGCTCAGGTTCGCCAGCTTCTTGAAGGAACAGCACAACTTGAATTTAAACTCTTCAAGGATCCGAAGATCGTCAACAAGGTTTTCGATAATATTGATAACTATCTTTTAGGAATTGCTCCTGTTAAGGATACAAGTTCTGCCATGAAAAGTGATACGACAAAAAAGGCAGATAGTTCAAAGCTAGCTCAAGCCGCTGCAAAAAAGAAAGACCTTGCTGCAAAGAAAGTAAAGAAAGATAGTACCGGAGCAGGTAGGGATTCATCGGTTATGACGGGACAAAAACTTACTGCCGATGATTCAGTCCGTATGGCAGACAGCTTGGAATATGCCGGTCTGAGCAAAGAGCAGGTCGCTGAAAAATATACAAAGAAGCATCCTTTTTCGATCTTCATCAGAAAAGGTGCAAGTCAGAAAGATCCTCGTATCTTCGTCTTAGAAGCAGATCGTAAAGCGATCATGGATATTTTGAATCGTCCGGATATTAAGCCTCTCTATGACGGAGAAATGTCCTTTGCTTTTAGCCGCCCTGAAAAAGGAACGAACGGAGAAAATTTTTACCAGATCTTTTTCTTGAATGCTCAGCCTGAATTAACAGGAAAATACATCACCGGTGCAGAAAAAGACAGCCGTGACGGTAAGGCAGTCGTAACGATGCAAATGGATGATGAGGGAGCAAGAATGTGGGCAAGGGTCACAGGTGAGAATATCAATAAGCAGATCGCGATCGTACTCGATGGCGTCGTTTATTCTGCCCCTAACGTTCATCAGAAGATCGAAGGCGGTAATTCTGAAATTTCCGGAATGCGCGATCTTACCGAAGCAAACCTTATGAAGATCGTTCTCAAAGCCGGCGCTCTTCCTGCGCCTGTAAAGATCATTCAGGAGCAAGTTGTCGGACCATCGCTCGGAGCGGATTCAATTGCAAAGGGAACATCATCCATTCTTATCGGCTTCCTTGCCGTTATGGTGTTCATGGGCTTCTATTATGTAACAGGCGGCTTCGTTGCAGATCTTGCCGTTGTGATCAATCTTCTCTTTACGCTTGCCGTTTTAGCAACATTCGGTGCTACCTTGACATTGCCGGGTATGGCAGGTCTTGTTCTTACTGTCGGTATTGCCGTTGATGCTAACGTGCTGATCTATGAACGAATACGAGAAGAACTTGGCAATGGTAAGTCGCTAAAACTTGCCATAGAAGATGGGTATAAACGAGCGTTCGCCCCTATTTTTGACGGACACTTAACAGCATTTTTCTCCGGTATCATTTTGTATTCATTTGGTACAGGAACGGTGCAGGGCTTCGCAGTTACATTGATGATCGGTATTGCAGCTTCGCTTTTCACGGCAATCGTGATCACGAGAATTATTTTTGACCTGCTTTTAGAGCGCTCTCCGAATGTCATCAAGTTCGGATAATATAATAAAGAAGGTACATCTGAAAATTCAGTATTTTAAATAAATTTTTACTTAATAAACGACATGCACTTTTTTCGTAAGACTAACATTGATTTTATAGGTAAGCGCCGCACCTGGTATTTCGTTTCTATTTTTATTACGGTAGCAGGTATTATCTGGGCGCTTTTTAAAGGCGTTGAATTCGGTATCGATTTCGCCGGCGGAACAGAAGTACAGTTGAAGTTTGAAAAAGTCGTGAGGATCGACGACATTCGCTCCGCGCTTGATGCCGGAGGCTTCCGTGGCGCTGAGGTTAAGTATTACGGATCAGATGAGGCCGGCGTCCTTATCCGCGTTCGAGAAGGCGCTGCAGGAGCCGGTGCCGGAGCACAGACGACGAAGAAGGTGCAGGATGCTATTACCAAAGGTATTCCCGGGAATAATGCACAGCTCATGCAGAATACACATATCGGAGCAAAGATCGGAAAAGAGCTGCAGCAAAAAGCTCTCTTCGCCGTTTTCTTTACCTGTATCGTGATTTTGATCTACCTTGCTTTCCGGTTCAAATTCGTTTATGGAATGGGCGCAGTTATTGCTATCGTGCATGACGTTCTGGTTGCATTCGCATTTGCAGTGATCTGTAATGGTATTGCACCATGGCTAAATCTGGAAATGAATTCCACGCTTCTGGCAGCATTCCTGACTATCGTAGGATTCTCTGTTAATGATACCGTTATTATTTACGATCGTATTCGCGAAGATCAGAAAAAATATAAAGGTCAGGATTTGAAAACGATCATGAACAGGGCGATCAATGAGACACTTCCTCGAACGATCATCACTTCCGGTACGGTTTTTCTGACACTTGTCGTGCTCTTTATTTTTGGCGGAGAAGTGCTTCGCGGATTTGCCTTTACGATGCTCATCGGTGTTATAACCGGCACGTATTCATCTATTTTTGTTGCATCGGCAATTTCCTATGATTGGCTGCATCGCGATAAGAATAAAGTCGTTCGCACGGTAGGGCAGACCAAAAGCAAAGAGGTTGCAACTGCGATTTAATTAGAACAATGAATTCAAAGATCACCAAAGAAGGCGCATTGCTTAAAGTCGATCTCAACGGAGATCTGACCGGCGGAGCAGAGGCGATGAAATTCGCCAAGCTTATCCGCGAAGAGATAACAGCAGCAGGAGCAATTTCGAATGTAGTAATCAATATGCATTCAGTTGGTTTTGTTGATAGCTCCGGTCTGGGAATGCTCCTTGGTGCACGCGAAGCGGCGCTATCAGTAGGAGCAACTCTGGCAATCGAAGAACCCAGTGCGCAATTTAAGAACCTCCTAGAACTAACCAAACTTGCCGATGTGCTCGGCGTACGATAACAAGCTTAAAGCGTAAAGCTTAAAGCGTAAAGAAGGAAAGAAGTGCTTAAGCTTTATTTTAAGCTTTAAGCTTTAAAGTTTAAGCTTGAATACATGCCTGTAACAATTGTTCTTGGCTCACAATGGGGAGATGAAGGAAAGGGTAAGATCGTCGATCTACTTGCCGAAAATTGTGAGTACGTTGCACGCTACCAAGGCGGCGCTAATGCAGGCCATACCATCAAACTTCCTGACGGTCGCGAATTTGTGCTCCATCTTATCCCAAGCGGTATTTTTCATCCCGGAGTTTTTTGTATTATTGGTAACGGAGTCGTTATCGATCCCGTAGCACTTCGTGAAGAGATCAAAATGGTTGAAGATGCCGGAGTCGAGGTTAAAGGCAGACTTTTTATTTCCTACAATGCTCATTTGATCATGCCGTATCATAAGCAGATCGATAAGGCAAGCGAAGCCCGTCTGAGTAAATCCGGTGATGGTAAGGCTGTCGGAACGACAGGAAGAGGAATAGGACCTGCCTACGAAGATAAATTTGCACGTAAAGGAATACGTATAGTTGATCTTCTTGACCGCAATCTGCTTGCTGAAAAACTGCGTCAGAACATTTTTGAAAAAAATGAGCTTCTTTCGAAATTTTATGATTCGAAAGATCTTTGTGACGTCGAGCAGATCATCAGAGACTATGAGGTCTTCGATCAGGAAATGGATCCGTATATTACTGATACATCGCTGCTTCTTAATAAAGCCATTGCTGAAGGAAAGAATGTTTTGCTCGAAGGCGCACAGGCTGCTCTTCTTGATATAGACTTCGGAACATATCCTTATGTGACTTCAAGCAGTCCGACAGCTGGCGGAGCTTGTACTGGCTTGGGAATACCACCAACATCAATAGACAAGGTCATCGGAGTTGTCAAAGCATATTCTACCCGTGTAGGAAACGGACCTTTTCCAACCGAGCTATTGGATTCAACAGGTGAGGGGCTTCGTAAGGCAGGGCGTGAATATGGCGCAACGACAGGCCGACCACGGCGTTGTGGCTGGCTTGACGCAGTCGCAGTCAGATATGCTGTGATGATCAACGGTATCGAGTCTATTGCGTTGACAAAGCTTGACGTATTAAGTGATATGCCGGAGATAAAGATCTGCACGAAATACGAGCGGGTAACAGACGGCAAAATAATTGAGCATTTTACAACAAATCTTAAGACGCTCGGAGCTATTCGTCCGATCTATGAATCATTCTCAGGATGGAAAAAAAGTGAACTTGAGGGAATCAGTAAACGCGAAGATCTGCCAGGCAATGTAAAAATTTATTTAGATGCGATCGAGCGTGAACTTGGTGCTCCGCTTAATATTATTTCGATCGGAGCCGGTAGAAATGAGACACTTGTGGAGCAGTCATTAGTTGGCAGTCTTTAGTCATTTCCAAAAATAATGACAATAAAGCACCCAAGAACAGAAAGGACTAACGACTCACTATGATAATACTTACAGGGGGAGCGGGGTTTATCGGAAGCGTACTCTTAAAACGATTGAATGAGAACGGGATCACGGATATTCTTATTGTCGATGAATTTGATTCAACGGAGAAATGGAAAAATCTTCTCGGTAAACAATTTGATGATTACTGCCATAAAGATGACTTTCTTGAATATCTTGAGGAAGGACTGGATAAAGATGATGTCGATGCTGTATTTCATCTCGGAGCATGCACTTCGACGACAGAACGCGATGTTGATTACTTAATGCAAAATAATTTTCAATTCAGCAAGTCATTAGCAGAGTGGTGCTTTTGGGCTGAAAAACCTTTTATTTATGCATCAAGTGCTTCAACGTATGGAGATGGTAGTGCCGGATTCTCAGATGAAAATCAAAAGATAACAAGCTATAGACCTCTGAATGCGTATGGCTTTTCCAAGCATATTTTTGATCTCTGGCTTATCGAAAATAATTATGATGAAGATTGTACTGGGTTTAAATTCTTTAATGTTTTCGGACCGAATGAATATCATAAGGGGACGATGGCAAGTTTGGTTTATAAGGCATATCATCAGGTTCTTGAAAGCGGAGAATTAAAACTCTTCAAATCTTATGATCCAAGGTATAAAGACGGTGAATTCTTACGGGATTTTATTTATGTTAATGATTGTGTAGATGTTCTGATGTGGTCATTACATAATCCGAATATTAAAGGAATATTTAATCTTGGCACAGGGAAAGCACGTTCCTGGAATGATCTTGCCTCAGCACTTTTTTTAGCAATGGGCAAAGAGACAAAGATTAAATATGTAGATATGCCTGAAGAAATACGATCGGCGTATCAATATTTTACAGAAGCAGAGATGGGTAAACTGCGTAAAGCAGGATATTCTCAGCCATTTACAGAGTTAGAAAATGCAGTAAAGGATTATGTTCAGGGATATTTAATGAAATCGCAGCCATATTTATGATAGCTTCGATCTTCGTTTTTCTCTCTTCGCTTACATAAATGAGGTATTTTTGCAATCACGGGTTTGTCGGTATATACCGGTTGACTCTCTTTAACTCATAAAGATAGAATGTTTCAATATATTATTCGTCGGTTACTTCTTTTTATTCCGACGCTTTTTTTCATTACTGTTATAAGCTTTGGAATTTCCCGGCTCGCTCCGGGTGACCCTGCAGAATTAAAAGCAGGAGTGGGCGGCGAAGGCGCTATGCGTGGCAACCAACAACTCAATGAGCAAATGATCAATCAGATCCGCGCTCAATGGCATTTGGATAAACCTGTCTGGTTTTGGACGATCTTTTCTGATGAAAAAGATCAAACGGGCAAGTTAAAACCTCTTTCCGATCGTTTGACATGGAAATGGAATGGAGCAGATAACCAGTATGCATTATGGGTTGGTGCCTTACTTAGGCTTGATTTCGGTAAGTCTTTCCAGGACAATCGCGACGTAATGGATAAGATCATGGAGCGAATCCCGATTACGATCTTGCTGGCAGTGATATCGATTTTTCTTTCTTATCTAATCGCTATACCTCTTGGCATTTATTCTGCAACGCACCAAAATAGCACACTTGATAAACTCAGCACTGTTGCAGTGTTTATTTTATACTCATTGCCCTCATTCTGGATAGCAACGATGGCAATCATTTTCTTTGGCGGCGGCGATTTCCTCGCATGGTTTCCTAATAATGGATTGCATTCGATGAATAGCTCACCCGATGATCCCTGGATGGCCAGAACGCTTGATTACTTATGGCATCTGGTGCTGCCTATCGCAGCTTATACCTACGGTGGTTTTGCGTATCTTTCACGTCAGATGCGCGGCTCAATGTTAGAAGTGATCAGACAAGATTATATACGTACTGCAAGAGCCAAAGGGTTATCGAATAAGATCGTTGTCTATAAACATGCGCTGCGAAATTCACTGATACCGATCGTAACAATTATTGCCTATCTCTTGCCTGCGCTTGTCGGAGGCTCCATCGTCATCGAATATATATTTACCATTCCGGGAATAGGTCAGCTAGCCTTTCAGGCATTAACTGCCCGCGATTATCCGGTCATCATGGCGGAATTTACACTTTCAGCTGTACTGACCCTTATAGGACTTTTGCTTGCAGATATTCTCTATTCCGTTGTTGATCCCCGTATAGCTTTTTCTAAAAAGAGTGGTTAATGAAATACTAACATGGAAAAAAACAAAGAACATATCTCATTAGAATCTGCACGGAAAGGGGAGCTTGCAAATGCAAAGTCTCGCCGAGATGTTAACCAGTCATTTTGGAGCCTTGTCCGACATCAGTTCAAGAAAAATAAAATTGCGCTTGTTGCACTCTACATGGTATTCCTTCTTTTTGCAGTTGCCATTTTTGCAGATTTTCTTGCGAATGATAAACCGATCATGGCAAAATATAACGGAACGTTGTATTTTCCGGTAGTCAAAGATTACCTGGTCGGACTAGGGCTTGACCGCTGGAGCGCTGATCTCGTAACAGCTGACTGGAAGGAGCTTGATGCGCAAGGAAAACTCAGTTCAACGATTTGGCCGCCGGTGAAATACCGATCATCCAATCAGGACCTTGTTAATAATACTGCTCCGCCCGGTGGAGATCATGTGCTTGGTACTGATGCAATAGGTCGGGACGTTCTTGCCGGCTTGATACATGGCTCTCGTATCGCCTTAACGATCGGATTCCTTTCAATGTCGGTGGCTATCTCCATCGGTATTTTTCTCGGAGCCCTCGCCGGTTTTTACGGCGGATGGGTTGATATTATTATTTCTCGGTTGATCGAACTTGTGATCACGTTTCCTGCATTTTTTCTTATCATCACGGTAGTGGCAATGTTTCAATCAGGTTCGATCTGGCTGGTGATGATCCTGATCGGTTTAGTGAGTTGGCCCAGTATTGCCCGTTTTACAAGGGGTGAATTTTTACGGGTGAGAAATATGGAATATGTTGCTGCCGCTACTGCTTTGGGATTATCAAACACCCGTGTTATTTTCAGGCACGTTTTACCCAATTCGCTTGCACCTGTACTTGTCACATCTGCATTTGGAATTGCTTCCGCTATTCTGACTGAAGCGGGACTATCTTTTCTGGGTTTTGGCGTGCCGCCCACCATCGTTACCTGGGGAAGCGTATTAAACGATGCCCGCGGGAATATTTCTGCTTGGTGGCTTGCGGTTTTTCCAGGCTTTGCCATCTTTATCGCAGTGCTATGCTATAACTTAGTGGGTGATGGATTACGTGATGCCCTTGATCCACGCTTAAGGGATTAAGGAATAATTATAATTTATTTTTGCCGCTAAATACGTTTAGTGGAACCAAATTGCTCCAAATTGCCTAAATGACGCGGATATAGTTAATTCGTTTCTTTCACAAATATTTAATGTAAAGGTTTATTTCTGACTATGCTTTGGACACCTGAACTCGCTCAGTATCTTGAAGATGCGCCGTGGCCTGCCACGAAAGTTGAACTTATCGATTACTGCGAACGTATTGGCGCACCGCCAGCTGTTGTAAAAAACTTACAGGAGATCGAAGACGAAGACGAACAATTCGAATCGATCGAAGAGGTTTGGCCGGATTACTCTGCCGAAGCCGATGAGTTTTATTATGATGACGAGTTGAACGAGTATTGATTGTTCCGATAGACCGGTTGTTAGTACACATGTGCACCCCTATGCACATAAAGAACGCACTAGCCTTCGTACCGGGGTTTCTTCGTACTATAAAATATGCTACGACTGTTTAGCCCCATCATTATTTTTCTATTTTTCAGCGCTTCTTTGCCGCTGAGTCTTTTGGCGCAGCGTTCACCCGATATGGAAAAAATCCGTAGGCGGGAAATCGTAGATGTCAGGTTTGAAGGTGATAGTAATATTTCTGCCCTTGAACTCCAAAGTATTATTGCAACCCGACCTTCAAATTTGATCGAGTATACTCTGAACGGCATTACCTCCGATTGGGGATCGCCCCACCAGTTCGTTGATGAAAATAATCTCGCTGAAGATACCTTAAGGATATTTGTTTATTATCGAAGCCGCGGATATTTTGATGCGAAGGTCAGCGTTTCCTATTTGGAACATCAATCAAAGGCAAGTCTTGATGCATTTAGTAAGGTTGAAGCGCGCAATAATTTGCTTCCTCCGCAACAGTGGGAAAAGTACCCGTTGATCGCCGATACAGTGGTCTTTCGTATAGTTGAAGGCAAATCTTATAAAGTAGCGGGTTTTACTTTTGAAGGATTAGAAAAACTTCCAATGGATTTACAGAATACGATCACTTCGAAGATCGGAATAAAAGTAAATTCGCAATATTCAAAAGATGCATTAGATCTGGAAATTCTACGTGTTAAGGAAATTTTGGGAGAGAATGGCTATCCTTTTTTATCTTTACCCAACGGCGCAACGGTGATCGAAACGGATACCTCTTCCAAAACGATTACGATCTCTCTAAAATTTAAGACCGGACCTCGAATCCGTGTCGGTGGACCAAGGATAATAAATGATACAGCATATGTGAAATATGGATACGTCCAAGAGCAAGTAATTCGCAGGCAGATCACTATGGATTCCGGAACATGGTATGAAAATTCCGATAAAGTTGAAACCCAACGCGGCATCAGTAAACTAGGTACATTTCAATATATCAATATAGAACTTGATACCTCCGCTTTTGCAAATCTACCCGATTCAGCAAAAAACGGACTTGTACTTCCTGTAGTAATATTCTTGCGCATGCGTCCTTCATGGGAAATTACCCCAGGACCTTATTTCGGAGAAAACAGACAAGGAGAATTTATAGGGGGACTGGGAGTTTCCTATAGCAATCGAAATCTCTTTAATGTTGCTGATAATTTAACACTTCAGGCAACGTACCAGTTTTTTCCGCTTCCCAACGTTCAAAAGCGTTGGAGTTTGAGCGGAGACTTTGTTTTTCCCTATATCGGTATCAAGAATGTGCCATTTATTATATCTCCAAGTTTTTCGTATGCCTGGGTTTTTGAAAAGTATAAGGAGGCAGTATATGGTGGTAGTCTTGGGTTAAACTTCGAACTTTTAAATACTCCTACCTTTAGGCTTACTTACTTACCTAAAGGCTCGCTGCAATTTGTTCAAAGAGAATACAACGATACAACACTTCGTCCGTTGGGAAACACTTCATTTGTTTTAAACCCGCAACAGCTTAATTCTATTTATTCACACGAGCTAAAAGCGGACTGGACCAATGATCCTCAGTATCCATCTCACGGATCATATACATCCTGGTCATTTCAATGGGCATTGCCCCTTCTAAAGATTCTTTTTCCTGGTACCACTCTTCCAAGTGCTTCGTATCTAAAAAACACCCTTCAGTTTAAAACGTATTTTGATCTTGGCTCTACTCCTGCCAGAAGTGTTTTGGCTTATCGTATAATGGGCGGATTTATTTCGCTTTCCGATCCGGGAAACCCCAATAAAGACCCCCTTATTGAAGACCGATATTATGGCGGTGGTACTAATTCACTTCGCGGCTGGTCAGCAAGAAGTTTGCTTGTTTCTAATGATCGATCCCTGGGCCGTCCGCAGTTTGGCGGTTATAAAGCGTTCGAAACAAATCTGGAATGGCGTTATGCATTAGTCAATTATCCTGTGGCGATTACTTCAATGCAGCAATTTCTTTCAGCATTACGTCTTGCATTTTTTTGTGATGTAGGAAATATATGGGATAAGGAAGTTCCTATTGCTCCGAAAAATTTTGTAATTGCCCTGGGGACAGGTTTGAGGTATTACACGCTATTGGGAGCATTACGATTTGATTTCGGCTTTAAATTCTACGATCCATTTCCCGATCCATACCCTCCCGGAACGTTGGGTACGGATAAGCCAAATATAGATAATTTAATGTCTGCTCCACCGAATTCAACTCCCGGAGTTTTTATTTGGGACCGCAAAGGTAAATTTTGGAATGTATTTGCAGATGTATTTAGTTTTAAGTTCGCCTTAGGTCAGGCATTCTGATTCTATCTGCCTAACTTCCAGATCTCAGAAGGGAAAGGACCTTTATTAAATTTTACTAATAAACTGTCATCATCCGTAAGCGTTTTTTTTCCATTGATTAACCCGTGAAAACGATCGGCATCGAGACCGGTTTGAAGGAAAAGATAATACTTATTTTGGGCTCGGGATGAATCAAGAACCCGACTAAGTTTTGTAGAATCAACTAAATATGCAATACCAATATCTTCCCGTCTGAGTGCACGAAAATATGAGCGAACATAACCCAATAAAAAAGTATACTGAGCATAAAGTTTATAATCATCATCTTTCGCCGTCATCTCGTCAGCCTCTCCAATTCCGTAGAGATTTGAACCTGCAAGGAGTACAGTACTGTTCCGGGGCAGATTTTCCCCCATCCATTTTATGCCATCGTTAGCGTTATATCGGATATCGCGTACATTGCGAAGTAATAGTTCTTTCGCTTTTATTATAGGAAATCCTCCATAGAAAACTCCGATGATTGCAAGTGCTACGAACGAAGTGATCGAATATCTGAAGTTTTTCTTTGCCCAGTATGGTTTTGCAAAAGTTGAGACGTCCTTCACCAGGAATGACCAATATACTCCGGCTATTACAAGAAGAACAAAGGACAATTCTGTTAGTTGAGTCTTTACAAGCATTACCGTGATCATCAGCACTGCAAGAATGATAATGGCAGAAATGCTGAATAGCAAAAGTAGTTTATTAACGCGGCTTTCTCTTTCTCTAATGATATTTAGAATAGGCGCAATAAATAGAATTGCCGCAAATAAAAATAGTGAATGGAATAAAAGAAATGCGATAATTACAGAAAGGGTAATCACGATGAATATTCTGGGCAAAGACATGTTCTTCAAAATGAACAGGCGCAAAATACTATAAAGTAACGGTGACACTAAAAGAACACGGGCAATAGGATTTAACAATGAATCCGCATAATAACGCAATCTGTCATTAATAAAAAACATTAATTGGTCGTGTGAAATATTGTTTAAATTAAAAAATCTGTTAGAACGCGTCGGCGAAGCAAAATATAATTTCAAGGAAATGAGAAGGAAAGTGAGGTATAGCAATAATGCCATGATCTTCTGCGTATGAGTATTGCTCATCCATGCCTTTTTTACATCGGTATAACATAATATAAAAGTACCAACTAAAACTGAGTGAACAAGCAACAAGGCAGGTTCTTTAGCAAGGACTGCAAATACCCCGCAAGCAATTCCGCAAGCCCATAACTTAATTCGCCCTTCAAGTAATCCCCGCATGCCATAGTACCATGCGGGAGCGACAAAGAGCAACTCCAAAGTGAATGTTAGATCGCCATACCAGAAAAGAACGTTTAATATAGGAAGAAATGCAAGCCAGAATAAACCGGTCGTAAAATAGAGAGCTGAGTTTTCTCCTGATACATAACGCGCTGTTTTTCCAGCGTATGCTAAGCCGATAAGAAATGATCCGACGAGAACAAGATGCCAGGGGAAATAATGATTGATTCCGGCAGTATGAGTCAAAAGCCAGATGGTCATAGCAAAAACAGGGCGGACGCTACGGACGATCTCTCCTCGTTCAATATTGAAAGCATCCCAGAATGAATGCTCGCGTGCCCAGTCCATATGGAGAACATCGTCGAGCCGGAACGGCATTAAATAAACTGTTGTGAATATGAACAGAATTGTAATGCCGCCGAGAATGAAAAGTATATCAAGAATCCGATTCCACTTCTTTTTTTCTTCTTTTACCGGCATCGATTACTACACAAAAAAAATATATGCAAAAATATGACATTGTGAGAATGGATATTCCGGAAGAATGGTTTGATTATGTCCTATTATTTTAGGAGCAAAAATTTGTGACCAAAGATTCAAGAACACGGTTTTATATTCTTTACGGACTGATCTGTCTGATCTGGGGTTCGACATGGTTGGTTATCCATATCGGTGCCAATGCGGACTTGCCGCCTTTCACAGGTGCAACACTGAGATTTCTCCTGGCAACGGTCTTGATTTGGCTTTACGCTTTTTATAAAAAAATCCCGTTACCGGCTAATGCAAAAAAATGGGGAGCGGTTCTTCTTGTAGGTGCATTGAGCAACGGTGTCTCTTTTGGTGTAGTTTATTGGACAACTCAATATATCCCTTCCGGACTTGGTGCAGTAATTTTTGGAACGATGCCTCTCTGGACTGCGCTGATCTCACATTGGGCTTTGCGAACAGAAAGACTTTCACCTAAGAAAATGTTTGGGATAATTCTTGGAGTCCTCGGCATTGCAACGATCTTTTACCCTCAATTTGCTAAAGTCGATTCTACGCACCTTTGGGCAATGGGATTATTTCTGATTGCACCTATCGTTAGTGCCATAAGTGCAATAGTAACCAAACGCTCAACACAATCAGTCGCTCCTCTCATGCTCAATGCAATTACTACTTCTGTCGGATGTATCATCTTGGGCATTATAGCTGTGCTCAAAGAACCCTGGCAGGATGTGTCATTTAATTTCACCCAAATATGGACGATAGGCTATCTCGCCATCTTAGGTACTATTGTAACTTTCGGCATATACTTCAGGCTCATTAAAGAGACATCTGCCATTACAATGACTTACGTAGCTATTATCACCCCTGTTATCGCAGTGATCTTAGGTTGGCTGATACTGAACGAGCGACTGGATTATTATGCGCTGGTTGGATCAGGATTTGTAATATGTGGAGTGGGTATTTCATTGAGGATGTGACGTATAACATCTTCAGAAGGCTCCAAAGATGATATTTCAGCAATACGTGGATCGGGTGATTCTGCATTATTCCGATTCAGCCATATAGGACGAATTCCGGCATTTAACGCGCCGACAATATCATTTTCCCATGAATCGCCAATAAGTACAGTCTCTTCTGCACTATATCGACTGCGTTCAATGGCAACATCAAAGATCTTTCTATCAGGTTTTGCTGCACCTACTTCTTCGCTTATAGCAAAAAAATCGATATATTCACTAATGCCAAGCCGTTTCATTTTTTCGATTTGTTCGGCAAGCAGATTATTAGAGATGATGCCAATAGAGAAATCTTTCTTCAATGTTTTCAGAAGTTCAATGGAACCCGGTACAACACGTTCAGATTCATAATATGCATTAAGATAAAATGCCCCAAATGTAATCGGATCGTGATTTTCTTCTTGCCGGAAAATTTCTAAAAATTTTTGCCATCGAATACGCCGTGCATCTTCAAGTGAAATTTCTCCTTTTAGTAGTTTGGCGTGGACTTCTTCGAGAAGTTTATGGCTCAGTTGCGTTAGGTGTTCAAGAGGGTAATCTTGCAGAAAAGCATGTTTCTCCCGCAATGCAGAGATTGCTGAAGTGATATGATAGCTATGATCATAAAGTGTATCGTCAAGGTCAAATAATACTACTCTTACCTTAAAACTCATAGTTAGAATCTATACTTATTGGTGGACTCAACAAGCGCAGCTGTTATCTCTTCCTCAAACTGTGAATGTCCAGACCGAGGGCAAACCACTAATTCGGCATCAGGAAGCGCACTATGAAGGTCGTAAGCGTTCTGCATCGCACAGACAACATCATATCTGCCATGCACCATCGTCATGGGAATATGCTTTATCTTATATGCATCACGAAGCAATTGTCCTTCTTCGAGGAAACAACTATTCAAAATGTAATGGCATTCGATCCGAGCGAAATTAATGGCAAATTGGTTATCAGTAGGCTTCTCAGTTGTCACAAGTTTAATGATGGACCATTCCCAATCGCTCCATTTTTTTGCGGCTGCAAGTTGTTTATTTTTATCAGTTGAAGTCAGAACCTTATAGTATGCCTGCGGATAGCTTTCACCTTTTTCAAGTATGACACCTGAGCAAAAATCAGTCCATTGTTCAGGGAATATCTCGCTTGCTCCGCTACCGTAAAGCCATGCATTATCTTTTTCTCGCGAAAGAAAAATACCT
>JANYLL010000395.1 GCA_025357895.1 Ignavibacteriota bacterium | reverse complement strand
TTTCATCCATTGGCATTTACGAAGACATTTGCGCTGTTAGGCAGTGCTCTTGTGTCCATTACCTTAATTCCAGTATTAATGACATTGGTGATGCGTGGTCGATTCAAAAAAGAGGAAGAGCATCGGCTGTCGCGCTTTTTTATTAGCGCCTATAAACCAGTCATTCGCTGGGCACTATATCATCGAAAAACAACTCTTGTTCTCAATGTTTTAGCTCTTCTTGTGGCGATTCCAATAGGACTTCATTTGGGAAGTGAATTCATGCCGCCACTCGATGAAGGAAGTTTGCTCTTTATGCCGACCATGCTTCCAAGCGTTTCATTGCCGGAAGCGACCCGAATCATGACTGAGCAGGACGCAATCATAAAGAGATTACCAGAAGTTCATCACGTCCTTGGAAAAGTTGGAAAAGCAGAGACGGCTACTGACCCTGCTCCTGTTTCTATGATTGAGACAATCATTCTCTTGAAACCAAAGAACGAGTGGCGAACGGGCATGACAAAAGAAAAGATCATTGAAGCATTAGACTCAGAGTTAAAAATGCCCGGAGTTGCTAATGGATGGACGCAACCTATTATCAATCGTATAAATATGCTTTCAACAGGAATCAGAACCGATCTTGGCATCAAAATATTCGGATCGAATCTTGATACATTAGAAAAACTTGCTATCGAAACGGAATCAATTTTGAAGGGAGTAACCGGAGCGGCAGATGTTGTTGCTGAACGAGTACAAGGCGGGTCATTTCTTGACATAACTACTGACAGAGAGAAATCTGTTCGATTTGGTATCTTGCCTGAGGATATTAATCAGATCGTTGAGTCTGCAATTGGCGGGGAAAATATCGGAACATTCATTGATGGTCGGGCACGATTTCCGATTAGCGTTCGATATAATCTTACTTCCAGAAATTCACTTGAAGCAATAGGCAGATTACCAGTACCAGTTCTAAATAAAGGTAATAATCAACCAGCTTCTCCCGGAATGGCTACAATGGGATCCTTGCCAACAAAGGCTGGAAATGTGAGTCGCAACAATATGACAGCGATGAACAATGATATTGCTCAAGCGATACCAAATAACGTTGGTATGAGTAACACTACTTCGACGCAGATCCCTGAACGCTCATTGTTTAATCCTGTTTTAACTGGTATCACTCCTTATATCCCACTGTCGGAAGTAACTCGGATAAAATATACTACAGGACCACCAATGATTTCGAGCGAAAATGGACTTCTACGTTCTGTAGTGTTTTTGAATGTTCGTGGACGAGACATGGGAAGCTTTGTTGACGAAGCTAAGAATGTTCTGCAATCAAAATTACATCTTCCTGCGGGATATACTTATTCTTGGAGCGGTCAATTTGAAAATCAGGAACGGGCAAAAGCACGATTAATTATCGTAATTCCTCTTGTTTTTCTGCTTATATTTTTTCTATTGTATTTCACTCTAAAGGATATAAAAGAAGCCGCCGTTGTCATGCTATCTGTTCCATTCGCCCTTATTGGAGGTGTATTTCTTGTAGCGATGCTGGGAATGAATTGGTCTGTTGCAGTGTGGGTCGGATTTATTGCATTATATGGAGTTGCTGTAGAGACAGGAGTGGTTATGGTCGTTTATCTTCACGAAGCGCTCGACAGAAGACTTCATGAGTTCAATCAGGGAAAACGGCAAGCTTTGTCAGAACAGGATATATTCGACTCAACGTTGGAAGGCTCAGCATTACGACTGAGACCAAAGATCATGACGGTCGTTACAGCTATGTTGGGTCTCGTGCCTATTCTCTGGTCAACTGGTGTTGGTGCTGATATTATGAAGCCAATTGCCGCACCAATGATTGGAGGTTTACTTTCGAGCGCTATTCATGTATTGATTATGACTCCGGTTCTCTTTTATATCATGAAACGCCGCTCTTTACGAAAAGGAACATTAAAAATGAGTGCATTGGCTGGATGGATGAAACATTAAAATGATATTTTCTTTTGCCTCCTTAAAAAAACAATTTACAATGCAGGTTACAAAATCTATGGCGTTACTTTGGAAAGTGGGCATTTAATTTATTACTCCAATTGTTTCCGGGTAAGGTATGCAAGATGGAGATATATTAGGGGTGCGACAAAATATTTGAAAACGAGAGGATACCCCAAGTATTGACCTCTTTATTTATTTCAGCAAGTCCATATAGAAAATATCACTCTGTTTGGCAAACTCATTTAAAGGCTTAATATGGAACAAGGAATTTTACTCACATACCCTGACCGTCGGCTCTCAACTGAGGAACGATCTGGATAAAATTTTTGGAGGAAACATGCGAAGAGTTCTTGACGATGGCTGGGATGCACACTAATACAACATTTTTTTGATAAGGAATTATTTTATGTCAAACAAAAGACAATTTTACATCATAGGTCATAATCCCAATACGGTTGATGATGCTATTGCAAATTTAAAAGGAGGTGCAAATGCACTTGAACCGGACATTCATTTCGATAGCCTATATATTAAATCAGGTGGCTTTTATGTAGATCATGACGGTTTGCACTATCCTGATGACCCAGAAAGAAAAGTTGAAAAGTTGGAAGAATTTTTGAAAGGATTGAAA
>JANYLL010000389.1 GCA_025357895.1 Ignavibacteriota bacterium | reverse complement strand
CTCATCCTGTGTGACAAAATTGACTTCGAGATCGTGATGATGTGTTCTCACATATTTCTCGACGAGGTTGCCCATATATCCGACAACGATCGTTGCACTCGTAACTCCGTCATCACGGAGCCTATCAAGGATATGCCCGAGAATTGGCTTTCCAGCAACATTGAGCAAGACCTTAGGCAATGTATATGTATGAGGACGAAGCCTCGAACCCACTCCGGCAACCGGAATTATTGCATGCATATTTTTTTTCTATTAATGATTTCGTTGCAAAAATACGACCAACTCAAGGCAGCCTCGAACATTGGGGTGTTGCAGCAAGACTTTTAAGAGACTTTTCTGCTGTAACAATGTTATTACATTTCGTGTCTTACTATATAATATAGAAAAGAATGAACAAACAATTCGTTATTGGATTCTTGTTTTTTGTCATCCCTATTCTGTTTGCCGGCTGCAACTCGAGCACTCAGAACACTCAGGTTCAGGATATTGTCGAACTTAAATGGCAGGCAGATGGAAACGCGATCTATGGTTTCATCCAATCTTATACTGCGACGGGAACATCAACGATTCCTTCAACGGCTTACTCAATTGCACGTTTTAATAGTGATGGTTCGTTAGCTCAAACATATAAAACCGATCCACTATCGCGGTCAAGTGACCCGGCGACCGGAAGCATAGATTCTTATGCTCCGAGTATCTACCTATCTACGGATGGATCTACGATAGTTACACAGTTGGAAGGAGATCTCTATAAGTTTCATACTCAATCAGGAGCGCTTGAAAAACTTGCAACGCAGTTTCATCTCATTGTTGCCTCTCCTGATCTCCGATATGTTGTCGGCTCTCCGTCACTATCGAATCAACCTATCAAAACAATAGAGATATATGATATGAGTGCCTTACCCATTCGTCTGGTTACCCATTTTGACGTAAAAGGTGTTGCCATTAGTTCAGGTATCTGGCTCAATAGCGGTACGTTCGGAATCACGATTAATGAAATTGATTCGTCCGGTACACATATATCTATTTTTGATACAACTTCAACAGGAACTCCGATTACTGTGATCGGAGGCGCAGAAACTCCATTTCACAATGTTGTTTTTAATCCCAATTCTAACACACTCTATGTCAGAGATCATGCAGGAAAGAGTACTGATTATTTTGTTGATAAAGTGAATCTTACTACTTCTGCGCGTTCGACTATTCTGAATTTTAAAGTTGAAAATTTTGATATTAGCCGCGATGAGAATGTTATTGTTTATAGCGCGTATGATACACTCCATACAATTCATTTAAAAAGCCGCAACCTCGTCTCTTCAAACGAACTCGTGATCGGTGACGATATTCGTCTCATTGTAGCACTTTCTCCCTTAGAGGACAAACTCGCATATATACGGCAGCGAGATCAGAATTTTAATGAAGTTCGTGTTCTTACTTTTACAAAACCATAATACTATGACTCATCGCCGCTTTCAAATTATCATTTTTATTCTCATACTTGGAAGTCTCTCAGGTTTACGCACTGAGATTCATGCACAGATATGGGAGCGTGCGAACAGAACTCATCGTTCGACGCAGATCACTCCCGGAAATGGCAAGGAAATATTTTCCATAGCAAGTCGGCTGTTTACATCAAATGACCTTGGAAATACGATGGTCGTAAACTTCCCCGATACGGGAATCACAGGTTTTGCAATCGGTTCAACAGGTATATATTACTTCTCATCTCGAAAAGGCATTGATACTACTTCCGATCCTTTTAACGGCAATTGGGTAATGCTTCCATCCGGAGATCTTCCGCAGGTGACTGCTCTTTTTGTCCGTACATCTGCAGATTCTCCGGGAGAAGATGAGATATGGGTTGGAACAGCAGCCGGATTATGGAAACGAAAGTTAAGCGAAACTCAGTGGCAAAAAAAACATGATGAATCAGATGGATTGCCGATCATGCAAATCGTAGGATTTAATAAAAATATCTATTATAGAACTATTAATTCTGCATTTGCCTCTCACGATGAAGGCTTAACATGGAAGCCGATCTCAACGGGCATTACTAACGGAAACATCACTTCAATTATTACTACATCAGAAACTGACGTTTATGTTGCTGTCAGTAGTTTCCCAAGCAGTCATGTGTTACAATCGGTAGATGCAGGAATATCATTTAACGGAGCGCGCGGAACAGATTTTGGCTCTCGAACAGTAAAAGCACTTGTTGCGAACGCACAGGGTGATCTTTTTCTTGGTGGTGGAATCCGAGATGATTTTAAGCAGGATTCAATTACGCAAGGGTTCATTTGGAGATTTTTGAAAAATGGTTCAAGCTGGGAAGATTTTTCGACAGGTCTTCCATCAACGCCATTTTCGGAAGTGATAGCTCTCGGATTTAGTTCTGCAGGAAAAGTTTTTGCTTCGACAGACAGCTCCGGATTGTGGCGCACAATACTGCCGAGCGGAGTCAGGCAGCAGGCAAATCAAAACGGTATTATACTTTCACCAAATTTTCCTAATCCGGTGAGTTCATCAACAGAATTTTCCGTCGTTAACGATCATACGATAAAGGCTTCACTTGCAGTTTTTGATGCCGTGGGAAGAAATATTTTACAGGTTTTAAGCGGTGATATTACACCGGGAAATCATTCGTTTACTATTGATACGAAGGGCTTGCCAAATGGAACATATTTTTATCGGCTACAATCACCGGAAATTCTTTTGACCAAATCTTTTGTAGTTAGCAAATAAAAAAAGGGACGCAGATTGCGTCCCTTTTCCTTAACGAGAAGGAGAAAGTTTACGACTTCTCTTCAACTTTTTTCGTAGTTGTCTTTGAAGATTTACTCGCCTTCATATCTTTCACACACTTCGGATCCTTTGAGCAATCTTTGCCATCTTTCATTGCTGCCTTAGCACCTTTAGTGCAACAAGAATGTCCCTTACCCATTTTGGACGCTTTATCCTTATCACAGGCGTTTGCCGTGACCGAAGCGCTGAGAAATAACCCGAGCGCGAGAAATAGAATTGTTTTACGCATAGCTAATTATAAATTAAATTAAAATCGATCTCCTTTAATAACAGTCGCCCATGAAGGGG
The DNA here is from genome assembly GCA_025357895.1 of Ignavibacteriota bacterium. Classification (GTDB taxonomy): domain Bacteria; phylum Bacteroidota; class Ignavibacteria; order Palsa-1295; family Palsa-1295; genus PALSA-1296. The sequence continues at coordinate 1,632 of JANYLL010000389.1, read as the reverse complement.
AGTTCGCCTATACTACAGAAGGATATACGATATATTGTTCATACACGTTACCATCACCCTTATCTGCGCAAAAATAAACCCTTAAATCCCGTGAACTTTTCCATTCCTCATAAGGTTTTCCCTCGCTCTATAAAAAGCGGTGTTTGCTAAATACTGCATAATCAACGATCTTAAGGCTTTTGAACCAATGACACGCGACGAAAAAGTACAGGCAATTAGCGAATTAACCGAAGTCGTCGGTTCCGCTTCTTCATTCTATTTTACAGATTATCAGGGTTTAACTGTTGCCCAGGCAACGGAGCTTCGCAACCAGTTCCGCAAAGCAGGCGTCAAATATAAGATTGCCAAGAACACGCTTTTGCGCCGTGCCCTTTCGGATAAGGGACTTCTGACAGATCAGATTTCGGCTTCAATGAAAGGCCAGACTGCAGTTGCTTTCGGTTTTGAAGATCCTGCGGCTCCGGCACGCGTATTGAAAGCTTTCTTAGAGAAGACCAATTCCGAAAAACCCGCACTGAAACTGGCCTGGCTTGATGGCACCGTTTATAACGGCACTCAGTTAAAGACTATCGCTGCCCTTCCGACAAAGAAGGATATCATGGCAAGCATCGTCGGCAGCATTCATGCGCCGATCTCAGGAATCGTCAATGTGCTCGGAGCATTACAGCGCGATATCGTCTATATCATGGACGCGATCGAGAAGAAAAAAGCCGAAGGCGCAGCAGCATAAAAATTTTACGCACTCAAATATAGTCAAGCTTCAACTATAACTATATTTTTTTTATTCATTAAGGAGAGCAGAATATGGCAGATATTAATTCAATAGTAGATTCAATTTCCAGCTTGACGCTGGGCGAAGCGGCAGAGCTGAAAAAAGCGCTGGAAGAGAAATTCGGCGTTAGCGCTGCAGCTCCGGTAATGATGGGCGGTATGATGCCCGCAGCAGGCGGCGCAGCACCGGCAGCAGAAGAGAAGACGGAATTTGACGTCATTCTCACTGATGCTGGCGCACAGAAGATCAACGTTATCAAGGCAGTCCGCGAGGCAACAGGTCTCGGTTTGAAGGAAGCTAAAGATCTCGTTGACGGTGCACCGAAGCCTGTTAAAGAAGGTATTTCTAAAGCCGATGCTGAAGCACTCAAGAAGAAACTTGAGGACGCCGGAGCAAAAGTTGACCTGAAATAAAGGTGACAGTCAACAGATACCAGTTGACAGTAAAAGAACCCCGGAAAGCTTGCTTTTCGGGGTTCTTGATTTTATAAAAGTGAGATGATAAAGCTTATTTCAATATCACAAAGCTTCTGACCTCAGTCCTTCCGTTGAGATCGAATTTACACCAGTAAGTACCTGAAGGAATATCACTAATATCATTGGAGATATTATGTTCTCCGGAGGCAATCTGTACTCCAGATACAATCCTTTTTACTTCAACACCAGAAACATCATAGATTCCAAGTGATACTACCCCATTCACTCTCGATAAATACTTTAGATTTAAAAGGTCACCTGTCATTGGATTAGGAGAAACGGAGATGATCTTGAACGGCGAAAGTACTTCATTGCGTAACGCAAGATTAAGAATACTATCACCGCACTGTTTCTCAAGAATTACATTCACAGAATTGCTCTGTA
>JANYLL010000322.1 GCA_025357895.1 Ignavibacteriota bacterium | reverse complement strand
CGGAAGATGAGAGGCATATGTATCTCGGCGGAAATTATCCTGGTGCATTTATCTCTATCCCTTTTCGTCCTAAATGGAATATGAACTACAGTTTATCATACACTGAAAGCTACCTTTTATCAGGTAGTCAGCGAAATTTTTCAGTTAATCTTGGCTTTACACTTTCACTCACTAAAAATTGGAGTTTTACGACAAGTGCGCAATACGATCTTGTGGGAGGAAGGGTTATTATACCTAACTTGCACGTTTATCGTGATTTGGATTGCTGGGAATTGAATCTTGATTACCGACCATTTGGCAGCGTAAAAGGATTTCTTTTTGAAATTCGCTTAAAAGCCCCTGAACTTCATGACGTTAAACTAACCCGCCAAGAAAGTACGTATGGGCAATTCTAAGTCATCAATAATTCTTGCTGATGTTGCTCACGTACTTTCACGTCTTGGTGTGAACAAATCTTCGAGTATCCTTATCGGAGTAAGCGGAGGAGTTGATTCGATGTCACTTGTCTTTATTCTCAACGAACTTCTTAAAAAAGGACATCTGAAAAAACTCGGCATAATTCATATCAATCATTCTCTTCGGGGAAAAGAATCGGATAAGGATGAAATTCTCGTTAGTAAATATGCAAAAAAATTAAAAATTCCGATTCAAATATTTTCTGTAGATACTAAAGCTTACTCCGTTGAAAAGAAAATTGGCATTGAAGAAGCGGCGCGTATCTTACGTTATAAAAAGATAGAGAGTCTTATTTTATCGAAAAAATTTGATTTTGTCACAACTGCTCATACTGCAAACGATCAGGTGGAAACAGTGCTGATGAATATTGTCCGCGGATCTGGTATCAACGGTATGCAAGGTATACCGGAATCCCGAAAATTTTTCGGTTCATCGCGTCTTATTCGCCCGGTGCTCGGAGTTACTAAAAAGGATTTACGGGCATGTGCTAAAGAAAATAAAATTCCATTTCGCGAAGATAAATCAAATAGTTCGCTCAATTATCAACGCAACCGTGTTCGGCATATGGTTCTTCCGGCTTTAGAAAAAGCATTCAGCGGGCGGGATATTTACACAGGCTTTTCGAAGATGACGCGTAATATTGCCCCCGTTGCCGAATATGTCGAAAGTGAAGTTCAGGAATTACGAAAAAGTACGATTGGCGAACCGCCATTATTTTTTATTCAAAGAAAAGCTGTTTTGCTAAAGAGGGAAGAGTTGTTAGTTGCTCCTGCATTTCTCAGACGCGAATTAATTCTACAACAGGCATCCTTACTCTCTCAGAAATTAATCACCATCGATCATATACACTCACTTCTCCTGGAATCCTATTTATCTTATCCATCTCATAAGCCATTCTACTTAACGAAAGAAATTATTATCTTTCATGAAGGAAAATCCCTTATTATTGAATTAACAGAATCCTACCCTAAAGATGAGAATCAATTATTGCGTACAAAGAAAATGATGACTCCGATCGGTTTTCTTTCTTCGAAGAAAACTAAGAAATGGAAACGATTAAATGACCCAAATACTGCATACTTCAATTACGAAGCTTTTAAAGGTCGCGGGCTCATGGTCCGTTACTGGAAACATGGCGATAAAATTAAGCCGTTTGGCATGAAAGGGAAGTCGCGTTTAGTAAGTGATATTCTAAGCGAAGCGGGTATTAAAAGTGAACGACTAAAATATTTCGTTCCGTTAATCGTCTTCCAAGATGAACCTGAATTCATTCTTTGGATTCCTGGTATCAGAAGCGCCGAATTCGGCAGAATAGATGCTAATACCGAAACAGCGCTTAAATTAGAACGTAATATTCAATAGGAAAGAATATATTTAAATATTTAGAAGTTTCGTCATTCTTTGACTCACTTAGGACGACAATCTCAAATATGATATTAACGCTCTCCGAACTCACATTCTCTAAAGGGTGTTTGCCTTTACGGATAAGTCAATAACGATAGTAAAATTTTAATATAAAAGAATTGAGGGCTGCAGATATCCAAGCATCTCTCAGACAATTGAAAATGGCAGAAATGACAAATATACCCGAACCTTCGGGCATGAAACCGGAAACAGAGTCCCCCGCAAACGAAGCAAAGGCTCCGGTTAATGAGCGAACCACGAAAAAGGA
>JANYLL010000200.1 GCA_025357895.1 Ignavibacteriota bacterium | reverse complement strand
CCTGTATGAAATTCCGTTGCGCCGATCTTATCCATATAGAGAACTCCTTCAGTCCAATAGATGCCGTGCGGATGAAAATAAATACTGCTATGTTGATCGGCAGCCATTTCGTAATCACCGATAAGATAAATTCCCGAATGCTGCCATTCAACAAATTGAATAATGCCGCCCGTTGAAATGCTCCAATAAAATCTATCACCTGCACTTTGAAATCCTTTAGTAATATCGCCCCATATTCCTTGCTGACGCAAGAATGCCGCGCCTTTAATCGTATCATCCGGCGACCGAAATTCCGGAGCCATAATTATTCCGCGAGTAGGGAAGATCTGAGAAGAGGCTGTTGCGGCAACGAAAAATATAATGACGATGAAGAAGGTGATTATTTTCATGTCATTCTGAACGAAGCGAAGCGTAGTGAAGAATCCCGCAAAAGATTATCTTTACCTTGATTTCATAAGATTAAAGGGATAAATTTCATTCGCCATTGCTTAGATGGCTCCAAAAGGGGAGAGGGAAAAGGTTTAAAGGGAAAATAAAATAAAATTGCTTTTTTACGTTAACGTATTGAGAAGTATAGAAATAAAATTTTAAGGAAATTTTATGCATGTAAAAATAACATACTAATTTATGCTGCTATAGCATGACGAGGAACCGAATGGGCCTCAAGAGAATCGAGGTCTATAAATTTACTCGCATACTGAAATACATCTATACCCACCACGTTTCCTTCGTTGTCATAATCGAAAACGATATTCGGTGCGACTTCGCGCGAATCGATTGCTTCACGATCGGAAAGCTCGATGTAGAGTGAATCTGTATCCTGATAATAATCAAACTTCATAATTGTTTCTTTCTAAAATCACGATCCGGGAAAGCATTCAAAACACTTTCACCGTCATCCAGAGTAATAACCCTTAAATATTTCCCAAGTTCCTCAATATATGCCCAGTGACGAATACGCTCGTCATTTTGGATTTCTGTAACTTCCGGATGAGTGATGACAAAATCTATCCACTCTTCCTTCAGGTAACTCCTTCGTTTCCTAACACTATTTTCGAAGTATGGGGTAGTTCGCATTGGAATTAATAAAGCAAACGTGCAGAGCGCCCCCTTAGTTGCTTTTCTTCACAAACCGCACCGACACAACCTCTCCGCCTGCCTGAAGTCGGCAAATATAAATGCCGGGTGGAAGCGCAGAAGAATTAATCGGCAATTTACTTTCTCCTAATTGCAACATTTTCTCTTCAGAAGAAATAATGTGTCCAAGAATATCCATGATCTGCATTTGGATTTTCGTTGGTTCGTGCAGAGTAATGATTGCTTCAGTATGTGATGCAATTGGATTGGAAGAAAGGTGTGCGTGAATTATATTTGGATTTGAAGATAACTTGTAAACGCTCGAAGTTAATGGAGCAAAATCGGTCGGTGCAATAGGCCCCCAACTATAGGACGATTGACCTAGTGAACTATATGACTTTGGAATAGGCTGATAAGACTCGTCTAATGTCACTTCAATTTTATCTGTTGCCCAACTGAAATGTCCCCAAAAATCAATATTGTATTTTAATAATCTCTTTGAGGGTGAGTAAATAATAGATTGTCGAAAAATCCCAGATGAATCAAAAGTAGGGCCACCGTATCCCTTGCTTCCGGAGGCCACGTCATTACAATTTGATAGTAATGATGGCGCTAACGCAAAAGAACCTTCAGAAGGAAAATTACTAAAGTCCAAGCGTATATGAATGTTATCATCATTCGATGAGAATTCAGAATATCCAGGAGAACTATTGTATCGCCATAAATGATGAGCGTAAAAATGTAAATAAGTAAGCAATTTTTTATTGCTTTCCTTGCCATTAATATTTAATACAATTTGACCTGAAGATCCTTTCCCACTCACCGGAATGGTAGCCCGTACCATCGTATCCGAAGCCAAAATAACAGGCAGCGAAACTGAATCAACAGTTACAACAGCCGATGCCGAATTCTGAAAAATACCATGCAAAACTAACTTGCCTTTTTCTTCGTCGACAGCAATGCTATCAATCCTCGGCTGCTGCGCAAAGGTTGGGGAAGCAAGAAGGAGCATGAGAATGAGGCAGAAGATTTTTATACCCATGGGCTTCATTCCTTTATAAACCGCACCGATACAACATCTCCGCCTGCCTGTAATCTGCAGATATAAATGCCTGATGCAAGAGCTGATGTATTCAGCGGCAATCTGTTTTCGCCAGTTTGTAAGACTAATGTATTTGAATATTTAACATTTCCAAGAACATCAAGAATCTCCATTCCAACTGTAGCATTCTCCTGAAGAATAAGAACTACATATGCATTCGCTGAAACGGGGTCCGATGAAAGTTTAAATTGGAATATATTTGAACTTATTTTATTAGGAACATCCAAATTTAAAGGAGGAAAATCTGTCGGAGCAAGAGAGGAGATATCTGCACAAGTGCCCGGGGGATCAGAAAGACATGGGCTATTGCTACCGAACGGATAATCTTGATTGTGGGTATGCACTATTTGAAAACCTGAGGTAGTGCCGATGGTTGTATACATAGCTATTTGTGTCGTATCATAATAGTTGGGCATCCAGTAAAAGAAATCAAAGGTACTATTTTGAGCATTAAAATAAATTGTTCGGCTAAATACTACTGTACTGTCATATTGAGCGCCGTAATAATGCCCACCATGAATGCCATTACTTCCATGTGCGATAATACGATATTTTGATATTTTAGAAGGCGTAAAATAATTGGAGCCTTTTCCATTTAAACTCAATATATCACCTCTCAAATGAATCTTATTATCTACTATTGCAATTTCTGAAGTTCCGTCTGAATATAAGTGATTGTGACTATTTGAAACTTCGAAATGAAAATAGGTTATCAACTTTTGATTGCTCTCTATTCCATTTATTATAGTCGTCGCCCAACCAGCCGATCCTTTACTACTATCAGGAATCGTCACCCGTATCATCGTATCCGATGCCAAAATAACCGGCAGCGAAACTGAATCAACGGTAACAATGGCAGAAGCAGAATTCTGAAAATTTCCACGCAGAACTAACTCGCCTTTATCTTCATCGACGGCAATGCTATCGATCCTCGGTTGCTGAGCAAATGCGGGAGCCGAAAGTGTTATAAGAAGAATAAGTACTTTTATTATCTGCTTCATCTTACAAATATAACTCATTTTTGACGGAAATGATTAGTAGGGATGATTTATTGCCCTAAATAAAGAGGGCCACTCGTAATCAAATGATTCTATGAATGAATCTGTTGATTTTATCGATGAAAAAATTCACCTCAAAACTCGTTCAACTTGAAGGTACTTCTGCCGGAAGCGGAGCACCGGAGCTGAACTGGAAGGTTCTCGATGTGCCGTTTGATGCAAAAAAAGCTTTTGGCAAAGCAGGAAATATTCCTATCAAAGGGAAGGTGAATGGTTTCGAGTTCCGTTCATCACTTTTTCCGAGAAAGAACGGTCTGCATTTTCTGCTTATGAATAAGACAATGCAAACCGAAGCAGGTATTTCATTGCTTGGTGATAAAGTTAATGTTGAGATTGAGATCGATACGGAAGAGCGAACAGTGGATACTTCACGGGATCTGAAAAAAATCCTCTCGAAAGAAAAGGGTATGCTGAAATATTATGAAGGCTTCAGTTATTCGATGCGAAAATATTTTACGGATCATATCAATCAGGCAAAGACGGAAGGAACGCGCAAAAAACGTGTCGAAGAATTAGCCATCATCATAATGGAAATGCGTGACGGAGAAATTTCTCCGCCGCCCATTCTCGAAGC
>JANYLL010000197.1 GCA_025357895.1 Ignavibacteriota bacterium | reverse complement strand
GCTGAGCGTATCCTTGGCAGAGTTCTTCAGGAAGATGTTGTCGATCCGCTTTCGCAGAAGATCATGGTCAAAGCAGGTTCGATGGTTGATGAAGAAGTTGCTGCAAAGATCAGCGCGACTTCGATCGAAACCGTACTTGTGCGTTCAGTATTGACTTGCGAAAACCGCAGAGGTATTTGCGCATTATGTTACGGACGTAACCTTACGACGCATAAACTTGTCGAGATGGGTGAAGCGGTCGGAATCATCGCAGCTCAATCCATCGGTGAACCGGGTACGCAGCTTACACTTCGTACATTCCATACCGGTGGTACAGCGTCTCTTATTGCTTCACAATCTCAGGTAACTTCAAAGTTTGATGGTACGATACAGTACGAGGGCATGAAAGTTATCCAGAATGTTGAGGAGGAGTCACTTGTACTTTCTCGTTCTGGAGTTATTAATATTCTTGATGACGATAACCGCGTTGTCGGAAAACTTGATGTTCCCTATGGCTCAACGATCCTCGTTAAAGATAACGAGGCGATCAAGAAAGGGCAGATGCTCTATGAGTGGGATCCGTATAATGCCGTCATTATTTCTGAACATGCCGGTAATGTTAAGTTCAAAGATTTCGTGGAGAACGTTACTGTTCGCCGCGAACCCGATGAACTTACCGGACATATTCAGACAAGGACAATCGATTCGCGCGACCGCACGAAATCGCCTACCTTGGATATTATGGGCAAAGACGGACATAAAATCATCAATTACATCATTCCGTCGAATGCGATCTTGCAGGTTGAAGACGGCGAGAAGATCACTACAGGAACAGTACTTGTAAAGATCCATCGCGATCTCGGCAAGAGCCGGGATATCACGGGAGGTCTTCCGCGCGTTACCGAGTTATTCGAAGCGCGTTCACCTTCGGATCCGGCAACCGTTTCAGAAATTGACGGCTCGATCCATTTCGAGAAACCGCGCCGCGGTTCACGCGTTGTTGTCGTAACGGCACATGACCGCACCGACCGCCGCGAGTACACGATTCCATTCGGAAAGCACATTCTTGTGCAGGAAGGCGATACCGTCCGTTCGGGCGAACGTCTCTCCGATGGCTCGATCGATCCGCATGACATCCTGAAGATCAAGGGCGTTGCTGAAGTTCAGCAATATCTCGTCAATGAAATTCAGGAAGTGTATCGTATGCAGGGTGTGAAAATTTCCGATAAGCATATCGAGATCATCGTCCGCCAAATGCTTGGCAAGGTCAACATCACAAGTTCAGGCGATTCGCTTATGCTTGAAAATGACGAGATCGATAAGCAGAAAGTAGCGATCGAGAATGACCTTCTCCGCAATTCGGTATTTATTACCAAGCGCGGCGATTCGAAATTCAAGGTTGCGCAGATGGTGGATAAGAAACGCTTCAAAGAGATCGCAGGCGAACTCAAGAAAAAAGGCAAGGCTGCGCCCGAAGCGCGTTCGGCCGAACCTGTTCTTGGCGAGCCCGTACTTCTCGGAATCACGCAGGCAGCATTGACGACAGAGAGCTTCATCTCTGCAGCAAGCTTCCAGGAGACGACGAAGGTACTTACCGAAGCCTCAATTCAGGCAAAGGTCGATACATTGCTCGGACTCAAGGAGAATGTTATCGTCGGTCACTTGATCCCTGCAGGAACGGGACTACCGAAATTCAAGCAGCTTCTGGTTATTCCCGAAGATATGCAGGAAGGTCACTATAGCCAACTCGTAGTCGAAGAACCGGCTCCGAAAGCAAAGCGCTCCAAGGTAGCGGCTTAAGGAAAAGCTGAAATGGGAAATATGAACTATGAAAAGCCTGCCGATTCGGTGGGCTTTTTTATTTCATATTAGTGAAATAAAAGACTCCGATTTATGTTGATTTATCATTGGTGAAAACTATTTTTTGGAGGGACTATGAAAAAATATATCCTTACAGTTCTATGGTCGGTTACGATTTGCAGCATTGCAAGTGCGCAAAGTTCAAATCATGCAGTGCAGATTATTTCGCCGTTTGCGAATGAAGAAATTTGTCTGGCATCTTCCATTCCTATCTCAGCTTCATTTAAAAATAATGATACCAAAAGCCGCACTCTCGTTACCGGATTCAAGATTTATAATGTTGTAACGAAAACGATTGTTTATAGCGGAGTCGATACGCTTAATAATATTTCTGCCGGTGCATCAATAGACACGACTTTCCCACCATACATTACTAATCCCAATATCCTGAAACAGCTGGGAACATTCTTTGCCTGTGCAAGTATCACCGCTCTTGATTCAGTGGGACATCCAATCCTCGATTGGGCTTTTGCGGATTCTACATGTGTTCGTTTATTTGGTATTAGAACAACAGCTTTACCTTTTAATGATCCATCCGATGGCTTCAGTAAAACGGCAAGCGGCGATATTCCCGATCAAACAAAATGGGTTTCATTAGGTGCAACTGTGGTAGATGGTGATATTGAAACGTGGGATCCGCCTCCGCCGCGATACATGAGTGGAAGCGGAGGAGTTGGACCTGATTTTTTACTATCACCGGTGATCAGGTTAGATAGGCGAGATGCTGAAGGGAATTTGTATTCAGGCAGTGAAGTAGGTGATACACTAATAAGTTTTCCGTTTAACTTGCGGGGCCCGACAAGGGTAGTTCTATCATTCGATTTCATGAGGAGCGGGAAGCATTTATATTCGGGTCAATGGGATGCCGATACAATGATCGGACCCGAACAAACTGTGCTGAATACAAAAGGAGAAGTAATTCGTCCCGGTGATTCGCTGATAGTAGAATTTAAGGACACATCTGAGGCGTCATGTAACCCATCGCCAAGCGGCTGGAAGAGAATTGTGGGAATTGATGGCGGTCATGATCTTGAATTTCAAACATTTTGGATAAATATTACTGATACTTTGGCAACTTACCGTCTTACTGGCAGTCAGCCGAAGTCCATTCCAATCAAGCAAAATTATTTTAACAAGGGTTTTCGATTCCGGATTCGACTGAAAGCAAATAATAATGAAACAGTGCTATTGCCGCACGACGATGATGATGCATGGTATATTGACCATATTGCTCTCGAAGTTCCCAGGAGACCTGATCTAGAAATGACCTGGGTGCGTATTGTCACTCCCTATACAAAAATTCCTTTTTCTGCTGCATCTTCTTTGCCTATTTATTTCAAAGTCAAGAATAATGAGTCGGATGCTGTGATCGGGTTTCCGGTGAACGTCTGGATCACCGATAGCATAGGAAACACAGTGTATTTCCAAACAGTAACAGTGAACAATCTACGCACTGGTGCGGATTCTATGATTAGAATGCCTGACTGGAATGCACAAAATGCTGTTAACAATTCTCCAAAATTTATTATACATGCTGGACTTGCCAGTTCATTTTTTGATTACTACCTGGAAGATAATGAAACATATTCCATCTTCTATTTGAATGTAGAGCAAGGAGATCATGCCATTCAGGAATTTGCTTATGATCATGCAGGGATCACTCCGGAACATGGCAATGGAAATGACATTCCATTCCTTACGAAGATAAAGGGTCAGGGAATCGGATTTTCAAATTCGAGCGGAAGCTATGCAATGAAATTTACTTTATCGCAAAGTGATACGGTTTTTGGAGCGCGCATTTATTTTGCAAGCGGCAACTCAGCTCCTGATGCAATTCGTATTTCGCTGCTTCAAGGAAAAGAAAATTCTTGTGTGCCCGGGGATATAGTGAAACAAGGAAGCACGGAAGCTTCATTCAGTGATGTCCGCAAGGGCGGTTTATTCGATCAGTTTGCAACGTATTATTTTCCCAAAGCAATGGCAGTACCTGCCGGAGTGTATTGGCTCAGTGTCAGCCAGCTTGCATTAGATAATTTTATGATGGGCGGCGATCTTTCGCGCGGCGGTGCAGTGATCAATGTTGCTGATAGCATCACTCCGCAAATTACTCCGATTTATTCAAGTCCGTATGGGACGCAGTGGTCTCCGACGCAAAACAGCGGTGATGTCATTTGTACCTATGCTCTCGAAGTGCCTGCTGGTAGTGGAAATTGGCAGAGATGGATGCCACAGACAGGCTGGTGGCCAACGAATACGGAAGGGAATACTCATCAGGCAATCAGTTGGAATCCTACTGTATCGGCTCCATATAATAAAGGCGGATCGTTCTTGCCGATGATTCGCGTAATGGTCGGAAGCCTTGGAAATGGAACGACTCAGGTGCGAAATGAACATCCGAAGAATTTTGGTTTCGAATCGATTTCACCGAATCCGCTTTCCCCTTCTTCCGGTACGGTTGAACTGCATTTTGCGCTTTCGGACGATGGTCATGTATGGCTCACAATTTATGATGAGATCGGCAGAGAAATCAGGTCGCTTGTAAATAGTAAATTAGAAGTTGGAAGTCACACGCTACATTGGGATGGCAAGGATGCAAGCGGGAATTTCGTTTCTCCGGGAGTATATTTATGCAGACTGAGCGAAGGCGGGCGGGCTGCTTCGGTGAAAATATCGGTAGTCAAATAAATCCTCAAGATTTGTAGTCTTCATATTAAGCAGTGTTCTTCTTATTAAAAAAGCCCATCAAATATTTGACGGGCTTTGGAAATTTTTTATTTTTTGAATAATCTATTTCGTTATTATAAATCTATCATAGCTTTGAAATGTTTTTCCAGAATCATCATTGCCGGTAAGATGCAGAATATATGTTCCCGCAGGTTCGGCAGAATTCCA
>JANYLL010000140.1 GCA_025357895.1 Ignavibacteriota bacterium | reverse complement strand
AAACGTTGAATTGAATTCATAATGTTTAGAATTTATTTTTATTGTTTGTTGTTTATTTTATACAGCTTCGGGAAGCATCGAAAGATACTTCCCGGACTGTATGTTTAGAACGCCGGAGCGCGCAAACGCTCCGGTTTTTTTTTGCAGCAAAAAACTGCCGAAAAACTTCGGGTAAAAAAAATTCTCCTATCGAAATGCCACTTTCTCATACACGGAGTAACATGAGTTTAAGCAGAAATACCGATGGCAAGTAATGGATTGGGAGTCACAAAGGGCTTCACAAGGCATTAGGCGCCGAACACATCATACTAAGCTATACAAATATACAACAATAAATTCAAATTTCCTAATCTTTTAGCAAAAAAAAAAAATAGTTTATAAGTACTTATTTATCAATAGTTTACATAGACATATTTTTATTATTGTAATGCGTTCGCGGGCTAAAGCCCTGCGGCTGCCTAGGCTATTGCGGCTCAATGCTGCACGACGAACGGTATAATATAATTCCGCTCCTGCATCGATACGTGTGCAAGATAACAGCCGGAGCGTAATTCTTCTGTATGGATAATTGTCGATTTGTAGTCGGCTGCAATTACATAAGGGAATTGCTGTTTTCGTCCTAATATATCAAAAACTTCCAAACCCGTGATTTTCGGACTGTATAATACTTGTATTGTCACTTCGTTATTTGCTGGGTTCGGATAAACTCGATAATCCATCTCCTTCGATCTGAAAGAATAGTAGTCGAGATTTGCGTTATTCTTCTGCGGAATATATTTGAAGATATCAACTTGATGTCTATCTAAAGTTTGAGCAAAAATCCACCCATGGCGGGGATCACTGAAGGTTACACTACGAGCATCATACTCGATATCATTAAGCAAAGATAATGAATCTATAGCCAATGTTTTCCCAAAATCAGTGGAATGAACGATCCAATATGCAGGAGTATTATACTCTACGCTGTCATGCGGCACTACTGTGAACCATATATCACCCGGCGCAACTGGTTCATAGCCGCGACGGTTTTTTACAAAAGAAGTATCAGCAGTCCAGGTTTTACCGTAATCCGAAGAATAAAAAAAGTTGACTCCGTACACAGGAAATCCACGATCCAATGCATTGCCGAAAGCAGAACCGCCCTCGCTTCTTCCGGTAAATGAATAAACATACGAAGTACCTCGAACACACTGAATACTACCGCCGCTGAGATACGGAATGGATGGAAATTGAGAAATGATATTTCGATATGCAGTCCAGCTATGCCCGGCATCGGTTGTCAGCAGCGTGACAAGTGTATATGGACGCGTCGTATCTCCTTTATTGCCGGTGGCATTACTGCTATCGGGTGAGGTAATGATCCACGTTTTTTCATCGAAATAGTCGAAAGTCATTGCTTTAATCTGCGGAGTTGTATTCTGCTTATACGGCGGAGGAGGAGACACAATGTTTTTCAGCAGGGTTGAATCCCATCGCAGATCAGATCCAAGCCTGCCGCCATTAGATACTGAAATATACAATTTTCCAATATCTTCTGTATGGACAGTATCATCTAAGATGCTATTGGTTCGCTGCGTTATAATTTGATGTTCCTGAGGCATAGCTACAAGCCGAAAATTTCCTCGTCTTGTAATTGGTGATGTTTGAATTGTAGTCCATGTTGCGCCATAATTTGTGCTCAGATAAAATTTAATCGTATCAAAATACGGCTGTCCCCCGCCTTCTATGTTCGTGATCAAGCAATAACCTGAATTTGCAGTAGTTGCAAAATTTGGAGATACATATTCATACGAAGAATCATACTTCCATGCATCGGAGCCAAAGACAGAACGAAAATCAATTTTACCCCATGTCGATCCGCCGTCTATTGTCCGGTAAAATGCAAATTCTTTATAACTTCTGGGAGCAAAGACGCCCTTACCAAGTTTTCTCGCTCCCCAAAAGTAACCATGCAGACTGTCCGTAAAAATAAGACGTGCTGCATTTATGCTGTCTTCAGGAATAACTGCGCTTAGGTGCCATTGACGCTGTTGAGCAAAAAGAGGCTTAGATGCTGTAAGCATAAAAAAAGATAGTGAAAGAAAAATGCCAATGTAAATATTTGGTTTCATTATGTAATTTGAAAAAAATTTATTTTAGAACCATAAATTTTTCTGAATGTATATATCCTTTATCTGTAATAACTACCATATATAGACCATTTGAAATCGAGGAAATATCGGCTTTCAATTCCGTTGTGAAAGAGGTATTTGATGCACGCAATAATTGCCTTGTCATATCTTCAACAGGTCTGCCCAGAATGTCATAAATTTTTAGAGTCGCCCCACCATCAAGCCATCCATAAACTTTACACGAAAATACAGTTGACGCTGGATTCTCAATAACTTTAAGCCAGAGATAGTTATTATTCACTGTTTCAGATGGTAAATCTTTAACTTCCAATTTTGCCAAATCGAAATGCTTTCGCAAAAATCCTTGGTACGCGCAAACCACTACTGTATTAGTATCTGGAAAAATAATTCTTGTTACCCAAGCAAAATCTTGAATTTGAGTAATATGAAGATCAAGATCAAGTGACCACGTTTCACCTCCATCAGTAGTAAGAAATATTTTTGCGGGGATACTTGAAATATAACCTACTTTTCTGGTTATGAAATTTATTCCTGAAAGTTGTGACTGACCAGGCACCATATCCGGTATCCGAAATGATTCCCGCCATGAATCACCGCCGTCTGAGGTTTTTAATACTATTCCGCTGTCACAAATAATAATTCCATCCTCGTCACTCCAAAAATATAGACCATGCATCCTGTTCCTGTAACCATAATTTAGAGTATCCCAGGTTGCCCCTCCATTCCGCGTACGAAAAAGAATTCCAAAATCTTGAATATGATACCCGGTATCTTTAAGTGGAACAGAATATGTTCCTAATGAATACCCCGTTTGCTCGCTGGAGAAAAACACCCTTTCTATTCCGTTAGCGATCCAATTACTATGCCAAATGGAAGCTGACCATGAATTACATCCATCAATTGTCTTCCATATTATGGTATCGCCTACTAAATACCCGAGACTTCGATTTAACATATAAAGATCGTTTGGGTTTATTAATCTGCTGAATTGAAGTCCCGGCACTTCAGGCGGTGAATCCTGATACCATGTTTTCCAGGCGTCTGTTGTTTTTTCAAGCCATCCATACGATCCTAAAACAAAAGCTGTATCTTCAGTAGGTGCAAATAATTTTTTTATCTGCAGATCAGAACTATATCCCGTGAGTGACTTCCATGTATCACCACCATTATCTGTTTTTAATACCATATTATTACCTCCGACAGCATAGCCGTTAGCAGTATCAAAAAAATGCATATCCGTTATAGTAGTATTGGACATCGGGTAAGAGGCACTTTGCTGCCAACTATTGCCTGAATCTAACGAAGTCAAAATAATGCCTGAAAATCCGACAGCCCATCCCCTATCTCCATTTATATTAAAGCCTCCGTTAAAAAGTATAGTTGGATAATGAAGGCCGTTCGGTAAGTGAAGCGGGTCCCAGGCAACTCCTCCTGATTTCGATATAAATAAACCACCGCCAACTCCAAAGGCAGTAAGAGAAGACAACGAATGCCAATTTATAGAAACAAGGGTTTGCTGGGTAGTAAAATCAATGAGATTTCTTAACCACTTTTTTCCTCCATCGGAAGTAATATATGCATACCCGCTTTGTCCGCATACAGCGCCGTGTAGACTATCTAAAAAATTAATCCCTAAAAGTTTGAAATTTGAATCGGTTGGTTGAATAGTCCAGGAATTTCCGGCATTAATAGTTTTTAAAATCATGCCGCTATCACCGATTGCATATCCCGTTTTTGAATTTTGAAAGTAAAGGTTACGGATAAAAAAAGGTTCTCCTGAAGAAAGCGAGTCCCAAGTCTTTCCGCCATCGCTTGACCGGAAAACTGCTCCGGCGCTGCCGCATACATACGCTGTATCTGCTGAGACCATGAGAATTTTACTCAGGCGGTATGTTTTCAGCTTCGTCTGCTGAATCCACGTTAACCCTCCATCTGAGGAATGGTAGATCTCCCCGGTTAAAGCAGCAATTAATCCGTGAAGCGAATCAATAAAACTTACTGATTGAAATCCTATATGCGATGATTGATTATTGGCGTGCCATGTTGCACCACCGTCATTAGAAAGTCTGATCTGTCCCCCACCGCCAACGACGATCATTTTCTGATCCGTCAAATACTGTGCAGATTGAAAGGTCTGAGAACCGTGCAGTTCCCATCCATTCAAGTTTTGTGCAATGTTTTCGGATGGTTGAAGTAATAAAGCAAGAATTAATGCAATATTGAATAGTATAATTCTCATATTAAACTTGTATGAAAAAAAGATATACACTGGCTCCTTACTTGTAAGGATAAGGAGCCATTTTCTTTGCTGTTGTTCCTTTACAAAGCTACTCTACAATTAATTTGGACAACTGATCACGTTGCATTCAGAAGAACAAGACCCTATGATCGTTGATTTGAATGTGCCATTCGAATGTAGGTGTCCCTGTGAATCAATACAATAATAAGTTCCGAAAAGACACCATCCGCCACTGCCGCAAATGGCTACATACCCATGCCCATCAGCATCAATTGTAACTGACCAACAGGTTGCAGTACACATCCGAGTGACTAAAGTTGCACCATCACCGCATGGTGGGATATTAACTGAATAATCATTGTGTTTTGGATCGGCACCTGCGAGCCAATTAGTGGCAGCAGTAACAACTTGATTGAAGTTTAGTGTAGTAACACCCGTTCCACAAATATTATCTTCCTTTGTTACAGAAGAAACAACGTAGTCAAAGTATTTTATGCTGCTAATATACCGCCAGCACCAGCAAACTGTATAACGGCATGGTGTTCCAGTGTTATTAGGATCTAACATCACGCCATGGTTACAACCACCGGAAATCCAGGCAATACTGGGATTATCTGGCGCACTTGGCGGGCATTGTGCCTTAACACTTGTACTAAAACAAAAACATAGCCCTGCAAGCATCAATGATGCGAGAGCTTTTGTGAAGAAACGTTGAATTGAATTCATATTTGTTTAGAATTTTAAATAATACATGTTTGTT
>JANYLL010000154.1 GCA_025357895.1 Ignavibacteriota bacterium | reverse complement strand
GAAGCGCTAAAAAATGCGCCGAAAGCTGCTGATGGATATTTCCTTGTACCGAAAGTGATTGAAAGGGTGAAGAAGGATAAGGCAGTAGTTGAAGAAGAAGATGATGATTTGTAACTGAGTTGAGAATCCAGTGAAAAGTTTACTTCCCCCTAAACTCACTCACCAAATCCTGAGCCACTTCATAACTCGATTCTTTATGTGAGGCTACATTCTTCAATCTCTCTTCTAATTTTTTTGTCCGCTCCGGAGTCCAAAAATCTACTCGCAAAAAACTTTCAACTAATTCTATTATTCGGTCATGTTCGCGTGCGACTCTTCTTTTTATCAATGTATCGGTTTTCAGCAAGTGAGCTTCATGTCGTTCGATTTCGGCAAGCACTTCATCAATGCCCTTTGCTTTGCTGGCAACGGTAGAGATAACATCCGGAATCCATTCATCTTCAGCATGGGTGATGCGGAAAGTAAGAATTGTTTTCAGAGCGCGGACAGCCTGCTCTGCTCCTTCGCGATCGCTTTTATTCAGCACAAAAAAATCGGCGATCTCCATGAGTCCCGATTTCATGGCCTGCACGGCATCTCCTGATTCAGGGACAAGAACAACAATTGTCGTATCGGCAGCTTTTGCAATATCAAGTTCTGATTGTCCAACACCGACCGTTTCAAAGATTACAATATCAAATCCCGCTGCATCAAGAATATCAGCAGCATCTTTAGCTTTTGCTGATAAGCCGCCAAGCGAACCTCGCGTTGCCATGGAGCGGACAAACACACCCTTATCCATCGAAACATCTTGCATTCTTATCCTATCGCCAAGCAATGCACCACCTGTGAAAGGACTGGTCGGATCGATTGCAATAATGCCGACGGTCTTGCCTTGCTTGCGCAACGCTTTTGTCATCTCCGATGTCAATGTAGATTTCCCTGCTCCCGGAGGACCGGTAATACCAATACGATAGGCATTACCGAGCTTCGGCGCAAGATCATGCAGGAGCGATGCCGCTTCGCGAGAATCGTTTTCAACAACGCTGATCGCCTGCGCAATTGCGCGGCGGTCTTGAAGTGAGATGCGTTCTGATAGTGATTGAATATCCAAGAATTATTATGTTGGCTAAAGCACAAATTTACGGATTTAGGAGAACCTCACAACGCTTTTTGATAAACCCTATACGTCTTATACTTTTTTCCGTTCATCATTTCACAGGCTCTGTTCATCATGTCATTATCTTCGAGTACCCACGATGCTTCACCGAATTTATAACCTTTTGCTTCGGCAATCTCGATCGTCTTGCGATAGAACATGGCATCGATGCCGCGTCCACGATGCTCTTTCCCAACGCCGAGCGTAAGAATGCGAACGGTATCGATGGCTTTCTTTTTAGTCATGAGATTCCATAAGGCTATCGGAAGATTCATTATGCCTCTTGGAATTCTCGGACCTCTATGAAATGCCTGATTGACATCAGGAAGCGAAAGAGCGAAGCCTATCGTCTCGCCGTTTTTTTCTGCGAAAAAAATGAGGTCGGGATCGTAAATTTGTTTTAAGTCACTGGCAAGGAAATCGAATTCTTCATCGGTCATCGGAACAAAGCCCCAATTTTTCTCCCATACGGCATTATAAAGCGTCTTGATCCTCGTAACTTCATTTGCAAAATCTTTCTTTTTGAACGGACGGATCGTTATCCCTGCGCGCTTCTGCATTGCTTCGGTTACACGGATAAGTTTTTCAGAGCGTGAAGTATCGGTTGATAGCAGCCAGGCATACAGATCTTTTGCTTTCGTGTAGCCATTGCGTTCGATAAGATCAATGTAATAGAGCGGATTATAGGTCATCAGCAAAACAGGCGGCTTGCCGAATCCATCAATAAGCAATCCGAGTTCATCATTCGTCGATGGATTATGCGGACCTAAAATTTCTGTCATCCCTTTGCCTCGCAGAAAATCTTCTGCAGCACCAAAAAGTTTTAGCGCTACTTGCGCATCGTTAATACATTCAAAAAAACCGAAGAATCCGGCTTTATCATTATGAAATACATTGTGATGATGATTGATAATAGCAGCAATGCGCCCGACGATCTTGCCGTTCTCTTCTGCCAGAAACCAGGCAACATCGGCATGTTTATAGAATGGATTTTTTTGCTCGTCGATGAGCTTCATTCTATCCATCTCAAGAGGCGACACCCAGTTGGGATCTGATCCATAGATATCCCAAAGGAACCGGACGAATTTTAATTTATCTGCTTTGGATGTTATCCGACGAATAGCCAGAGACACGGCGTTATTTATTCAGTAAGGTTATTGATTGCTGTATTGCCTTATTTTCCTTTTCAGTTAGTTTGATCATCTTCGCGATCGCATTATCAACCTGCATTTGTCCGGCAGTTATCATGTTTTCGAAATCCAAATATTTTTCGTTAGCAGATCTATCCGTATTAAATGTGATGTCGTTTCCCTTACGCTCCATCGGCACAGTTTCTAAATAAAACAACGCTGTACGTATATCAGTCAGCAGAAGCGATAATCTCTGGGAATATCCAATGAACGCAGCAGATTCCTCTTTGTAGGCAACCAAAAAACTGTTGAGCGATTTTTTCTCTTCTTCACTTCCCATCAACGCTTCAAATTTCTGAATACTATCTGAAAGAACCTTCGTATTCCGGGTGATCTGCTTCCGGTGAGATTCCAGGAAAAGTAGATACTTCGATACCTTAATAAGATTATTTGCAAAGTGTACTGAATCCATGCTTTGCGGTTCAAGGGGTCGCATATTCTCCAATTCTTCCTGCATTGCTTTAAAGCGCACATTGCGGTTATTAAGAGCTTGGATCGCACGGTAGAGACAACCCAAAGTATTGAACCGAACGCTATCAGGAGTGTCCTTCGATTGAGCAATTACCTGTGGTGGAAACGCAGAGCATAAAAGCAATGATGCACCGAGAATTAGTAAAAGTAAATACTTGGGAATATTTTTTTTCATGAGATTACGTTTATTTTCTAATCGCGCCATAGGCCTTTTGCATCATCGAACTTGCATCAATAGTAGCCTTTTGCGAGGTTGCGCTGGCGTTGATCAGTCTCTTATTACTTTTTTCAACTGCTTCGATGAGTTCGGAATATTTTTCATATTCTTTTTTATTATTGAATTGCAGTTTATTGTCTTTCGTCGTCACGCTTGACGTTTCTATAAAAGCAAGGACGGCATTGATATTGGTATAGAATTTTGTCAACGCGTTCGTATAATTATCTAATGAACTTTGTTCAAGATCATAGGCATCGAGAAATTCTTTCAAAAACGAAGTCCGGTGATGTGTTGACATTTTTGATCTCAGATTGTTCACTGAGTCTTCAATCCCTTCCTTCATCTTATGGCTCAGTGAGCGATAGACTTCTAAAAAGTTAAGGAAATCTTTGATCTTCTCCCGACTCTTCGGAATCGTATCTTTTGCAAGCGAGGTGGCTTCAAGCGGCTTTAATGCATTCATCTTTATCATTTCCTCATTAAAGCGCTGCGCACGGAGATTCAGCATTGCCTCGGTACTGTCAATAAGACGGGAAGCCCGAACCACAAGAGCATCAGGGTCATCCTGAGCGCCTGCCGGAGAGACAAATGAAAGAATGAGTAATCCGAGAACAATAAAAGATCGAAGCATATGAATAAAATTTAATTTTACAAACCTACATTGTTTATATATATACAAAATAAACCTCTGAAAATATCCCGATGCAATAAATAGCTTAACTATCCAAATCCTTTATATAATTTTATACCGTTATAACCACTTATATTCCAATAACATCGCTATACACACAGCAAGTACACGACAAATTCAACTTATAAAATAGCAGTACAATTAAAAAGTATATTTCAACTTTGCAGTTGGCACGAAGCCCATCATTCCGTCCGGATACCTTCGCTCTTGAAGTTCCCCCTCTAAATGGAAAGGCGTATTATGATCTCTTGCCAATAGAGCTGCGTCGATTGCAGAGAGTATGCGATTTAAAAAAAGTCCGTACAAAAAATAATCGCCTATCTCAAACTGATGGTTCATGTTCTCACGCATAAACGCATGACGTTCATAGTCTGCTGAAAAATGTGTGGGATCAATATCATGAAAATCCTTCCATCCATAAGTGAACTGAATATATTTCGATATTAGCTCGTAATATTGCTGCGACCCTTTATCCGGCAGACGATGCGTAAAGTTTTGGAATCGGAGCCTTGTAAGCGAATCCTCTGCCATATTGATCTGGGTAACATCATCAACTTCAGTAATACGAAAACTACTTCCGGCAAAAGCCAACTTACTGTTGAGCGAATCGGCATATTTCTGCGGCAGCCATAAGCTATCGGCAAATGCGTGGAAGGCAAGAACGGAGTCATTTCCTCGACCAATGAAATGGTAGCGCTCATACCATAACCCCGCATCTACTACTGTAAAAATTATTCCACGCCATATCTGATCACCGACATAATACTCTCCTAATCCCGGAAGCGCCAGCGAAAGAACGGCTGCTAAAAACGCACTTTTATGTGAAGGTTTAATAACTTTCGATTCGGCGTCAAGCCCGGGAACCGGCTCTTTCGGTGTTGGCTCGGAATGTTGGAAAAAAGAAAATTCGGTAATGGAAGTAATCTGTCTCGGTTTCGGAGAAGGTTCATAAATGAATTGAGCAAAACTATTTCCCCAAAAAAATATACTAACGACAAAACTGAGCACCAAAGCGCTCAGTTTTGTACGAAATATCTGTTGTAAGAGCACTGTCAATTAATTACGAATAAGCAGCCTACCACTTGATCCCTAAACTGAACCGAAGCGTATTGGCAAGAGGATGATTTGCATCGAAGGTGTCAATATAACTGAAATCAAAACTATAGACATCATATTTTAATCCTGCACCAAACGTCAGATAATGTCTTGCGCCGACAGCACTGCCTTCAGTATAATATCCGGCTCGCAAAGCAAGAAGCTGTGCATACCAATATTCAACACCGGTCGAAAGCATCAACGATTTGCCAGTCATATTATCCCATGCTGTGACAAAAGACTTCGGCAAGTTATCCGAAATCCCCGAAGCAGAATCGCGGTGAACCAGAAGTTTTGCAACATCAACGGCAAGCATTAAATCATTATACTCATCCTTAATGATCTTATACGAAGTTCCGATACGCAGGATAGTCGGAAGAGGATCAGCTTGCTGCACATCGACGTATTTAACTTTGGGTCCGATATTAGCAATATTGAAACCGACGGCAAGACGATTAGCAAGTTCTTCGACGTATGATGTATCCGGACGCCACATTGCGCTGACATCGAAGCTGACCGATCTGCCGATGCCTTGTTGCTTTTCCTGACCTACAGTAAGCGGAGAAAGCGAAGATTGGATATATCGCACATTGCCTCCGAATCCCCATTCAGGAGAGAGCTTTGTCGCATAGGATAAAGCGATAGAATATTCGAACGAATGGAATTCGCCGAGCGGATCCGGTGAAGACTCCGTGGTATAGATAAATTTTCCGAGATTTAAGAAAATTATCTGTGCACCGATCGTGCCGCCGAATGACTCTTCATTGTTCCATTTGAATGTTGCGTATTCGTAATAGAGATCACTGTTGAATTGCGGCAGCCACTGCGAATGCGTCAAGACAACTTCCTTACCGGTCTGGAAGGCAAGTCCGGAGGGATTCCAATAAATGGCATTGGCATTATCAGCAATACCAGTTCCGACATCTCCCATACCGCTTGCACGGGCATCAGGGGATATAAGTTGAAAAGGAACGGCTGTTGTCGTTGTGGTCTGCGCATTTGCAGAACCGAAAGCGATAGCTCCGACAATGACGCCGATGATTACTTTATAGATTGTACGTTGCATGTTTATTTCTCAAAAAAAATTCTTCTTCTTACTTACTGGATATTTAAAATTATGTTTCTAATTTCTCACGATAAGAAACTTCCCTCCCGATGTCGTCTGAACTCCGGAAAGCCGCTCACGAGCTACCACTCGATAGATATACGTTCCGTCAGTCAGAATGGTACCGGAATTATCTCTTCCATCGAAAGGAATGCTCACGGAATTCTGCGAAATACTTTGTGCCGATAGCTCCCGCACCTGCTGACCTATCACTGTAAAGATCGCGATCGTCACATCAACAGGACTTTCGGGAGCCGAAGGCTGCAAGAAAGTAAAGACTGCCTGATTGCGAACAGGATTGGGTTTGATCGTCGTATTATAGAGAGCATAAGGCTGCACATCACGTGCAGTGAATTCGACTTCGGTAAAGGTCGGATTATCAAGTGCATCAAAAGCGCGAACCTTGAGTATATGTGTACCAACAGGAAGCAACGCTTGCTGCTCCGATGTTCCTGTCTTATAATCATCCTGCTTGGAAACATATGTTGAAGCAAGATCTATCGTGCCGGCAGTTGAATCATCCGTCCATGCAACGAATGAGTGCCCGATGCTGGCTGTCGAAGTATTAAGCCCGCTGATATCAGAAACATCGACGATGATCTTCGAATTCACAGGCACGACATCACCTGAATGAAAGGCTCGCGATCCGATATATGCCGTTAGTTTCGGTCCTTCATGATCCGAATCAACACGCGCAGTTTCAATGCCATACACCCGAATGTTTGTCGTTACTCCAAGCGCTGAATGAAAATTATCCGAATAAGCAAGCATGCTTATCTTTGCATTGCTCGAATCGAACTTGATATCCTTGGAAACAATAAAGGTCGATCTGAATTTCCCTCTCGTCACAGTTGAGCTTCCGTGATAAAGTATTGGTCCATCAGTGTTCCATCTATCGGTAATCGGACTTTGTTCAAGGAATGTTGTCGTTACCGCGACATGAGTCGGAGCATCCAAAAGGGTAATTGCCGCATTGCCGTTAAAACTGGCGTCAAGATCGGAGCCATCACAGGCATTGGAAATATGCCCCGAGATCGTAACCTGCGAAAGAGCAGCAATCGTGCGTGGAGCAACTGATTCGCTAAACGGTATACCATTGATCGAATCAATCGTGACATACTGTCTCGGAATAATAATTCGCTGCGTAGGATCACCCATGATATAAAAAAGTACGGCTTGCGAGCTTGCCATATTAGCAGCGATATAGGCGAACCCAATTGGCGCTGAACCTTCTAATGAATTGCAGTCGGGTTTATTAAAAAGAGCCTTATAAAATGTAGGGGCAGCGCCATTCGGACCATCCTCGGTAACAGAGCGGCTAGTGCCAAGTGATGCGATCGCACCGCCATCGGCTTTTATGATAAGCTGTACGCCGCCGGAGATCGGCGCTGCATAATTATCATAACGGCTGAAATCACATGTCGCAGTCGTTACAAATGCAAGCCTGTTAAAATTCGTAAGCTTATTTATTGTAGAAGGAACGCTAAGAATTGATTCATGCGCCCAGACCGAAGGATTACCATGCCCTACCCAGGAAATGATCGCTGAACCTGAGTTAAAGGCTTCGATGATCGCCTTCTCCATATCAGGTTTCCGTCTTCCTGCAGAAGTAAACAAATTCGGATAAGCAACTCCGTAAATTTCTTTTTGTACTATTCTTGATGGTATAGAAACAACCTCATCTTGAGTAGCTTGTAAATGATCAAGGCCATCGTTAAATTTAAGTCCATCACTAGCGTATCTATCGTCACAGATCATCGTTGCACGAGCGCGCCAATCACCCTGATCGCTGGAAGTTTCATATTTGATCACCTTTGTAACGAATGTCTCGGCTTCATCGGCATTATGCACGACAACCCTTCCAAGGGCAAGATCCATTTTATTGTTACCCGGCGTAAGATGAACGAAAAATTGATCATCAGGAATATATTCCAGCTGACTACTTCTGAATGAATTGCAATCTAACCTCTTTACCGAAGAGTTTTTCCAAATTTCATAGATCGGAACACCAACCGGCAGTTGCGTCGTCTTATTCCTGTAATCACAATGCCCGTTCGCAAAAAGTGTGAGATAAAGAGGCTTCGTTGTATTATTTGCTGCTGTATGACGAAGCATGAATGCCATAAAATTCCGGATAGCTGTATAATCAGAGGAGCCGTAACCGAACTCACGATAAATATCTTCAGCAGTAACAACGGCAACGCTTAGAGGTCCCGTTGCCTGTCCACCCATCCTGCGCTGATTGGCAAGTTTATTCGCCTGATCTAAAAACGCAGCAGGAGTAACGATAATATCTTCGGCGCCCGTTTGGCATACGCTGTCATGAAGCACTAAAGTTTTAGTCGCCGAAACAGTGGGACTCTTGATCGAAGAAGCGGTAAATGCAATAAACTGCCGGAATCCGTTCGCATCTCCTTGAATAGGAACATTCATTGTAGACCCATTAGAGGAAGCAAGTTTCGCAGGGTTCCATGGATCGCTTACATCCCAAGTCTCTCCCGAAGCTGCTTCAGTAAAATTATAATTGAATCCTCTTCCATCTGCTACAAGATAAAAAGGAATCTGTCCGGCGTTAAGCGATGTTTGACGACGGTAGAAAACCTCGATCCAATTAAGCCAAAATTTTGAATCCTCTTCTGTAGTAGTCGCAGATAGTATGAGCGAATTATTCTGCGTGTGAAGAAGAGATCCCGCAAGAATTTCTTCATCCCATTTCCTCGAAGTATAAGTGATAATATCTTCTTCAGTATGGAAATACTGACTGTTGTCAGAAATCCCGGGCAGTTGAACGCCATTGAGAGTAAGGTTGATCGTACGTGCTAAAAGGGCATGGGAATTAAATCCAGGGCGCAGAATCGTAGAATCTGCCGTATAACCCGGAAGGTCAGGAAGTCCAATTGTTACATCTCTTCCTTTTGGAATTTCCTCTCCCACAAATTCGCGGCTGACAAACCGATCTTCAAACCGTTCATCACTTTCATGCACGACCACTGTCGGAACAGTGCTCTGCGATATCGGCGAAAGCGGATTCTCCGGCTTCGATGAAATTCTTTTTCCTGATGATGCTCCGCCGATCTTCAAAAGATAATGCCCCGATGTGGTAAAAGGATTTAGAATATGATAAAGCCAGAATAGCGTAGTATGTCCGTTTCCGGGATTATAATACCATTCATTCAAACCCGGATCGTAGAATCGCGCTTCGGAAAAAGATCCGTCGCCATTCCTGAGAACATCAACGGTGCATTCATGAAGTTCACCTATCGCACTATCGATATCTTCCGGTACGGTCGCTCCGCCATATCCGAAGAGCTGAATGCTTGCCGGATCAGCAGAAGTAATACCGGATTTAGCAAGATCACTTGCCGTAATATGATAAACTCCCTGATCGCTCGTTGTAACCTCAAGCCATTGCGCATTGGAATTTGGTGAAGCAGTTTGCTTATAAGAAACAGTAGATGATGCTGGGATGGCTTTTGTTACTTCGCGTATTGCCGAATTATAAAATTCACGCGTTGCTCCATTAACAAACATCCCTCCGAAAATTTCTGCTTCGTTCGGTGAGATTATTTGTGGAACAGATGATTGTCCGGAACCGGCAAAGCTGATCTTCACGATCATCTGCCTGATAAGCCTGATGGTATTGGAAGCAGCATCGAAGCTGATGGGGTGGATATCAATTTCTTGTGTATATGACGTGCGGAAGATACCAGGAGAAGTGGTAGTAACTGTTGCCGCAGGCGCGATAGAATAAAGCTCAGGATTCCTGCTATAGCTTTCAACACGCGTTTTAAATTCTGCATCCTTGATAAAAATAGAATTTGGAACAGGAGCAAGTACTGCGTTGTCGGGAGCACCATACTCCACATTGATGATCTCAACATATGCAGATTCATTCGATGGTATCAGAACCGATAACGGAAGCCATTCGGCTGCCGGAGCCCCGATCGGAATGCCTTTTATGGAACTGCCGGAAAAGTTGATGCGCTCATATTTTTCACCGGTCTTTTCATCAACTACGGTGTGAATATGGTAATTAGGGCTAATGCTGATGATAATTTCATTGGGGTTTGAGGAGAGGATACTGTAGGCAGATTTCTGAGTAAAATCTGATTGCGCAAAACTATTCGTGAAGCTGAGAACCAGCACGAAAGAAGCGAGCGGAAGCAATTTCCGCATGTAGAAGAAACATGTTCTATAAGTATTTCTACGCATAACGATATATTCCGGCTTAAAAAAAATCAGCCATCAACGCTAATAACGCCTCAATATGTTATTTGATACACCGGAGATAGAATTTTACCCTTTTTTGAGTATGTCATCCCGCATATCGTTTAATCGTAGAAATCGTCTATAGGCTTTTTTCTTTTTTGTAAAAAGCTAACGCAGTCATTCGACCACAGGAAGCTCTATTTAAAGGCTTTTTCAACCAAAGAAGTTCGCAAAATCGTCTCCACTTCCCATCCGGAAACCGGAGCGACATCTTCTGCTAGAATAGATACGCAATAGAAAGAGATTGTTTCAAATCGGCACTTTCAAGAATGTTTGTCTATCTTGGCAAAAAGCTCTTTTAGGGAGCTATTTCTACCTATCCCAGCGTTAAATTTCAGGGTATTATCTTTTGAGTGTGTTGCCATATACGAACATCATGAATTCAATCGAAACCAAACTTTCGGCTGCAGCTGTAAAACAGGGGTATCAGGCGGATGGTGAATTTCTCTCACTTGTTTCGCTGCTTGATGATCCTGATGCGCGCGTTGCTACAGCTGTTGAAGAACGGCTTCGCGCCCGTGGCGATTCAATGCTTTATCCCCTGCTGGATTTTATTGATCTCGCTTCCGATGATCTTGCTAAAGCGCGTGCAACGGTCATAGCTCAGGAGATCAATGAAAAAATGCTGTTGGAGCAATTTGCAGATCTTCGTCACAAGTTTGAAGAAAGAAAACGCGGCGCACTCGAAGAAGGAGTTTTCCTTATTGCCCGGTATGGGTATCCCCGGCTTGACATTGAATATTATAAAGCCGAACTCGATGCACTTGCCGGAATGCTACAGGATAGAGTGAAAGGGATTCATTCGCCTGAAGAAGTTCTTGCAACGGTCAATGATTTCTTTTTTAAGACGCGAGGCTTCAAAGGAAATCATGAACAATTCTTAGAGGCAGATAATAGTTATATCAATCAGGTACTTGATCGCCGTCTCGGAATACCGATCTCTCTTGCTGTGCTTTATGTACTAATTGCAGGGCATAGATTGGGGTTGCCTTTTGCAGGAGTCAGTACTCCGGGACATTTTCTTATCCGTTACGACGGAATTCAAACCGAGCCGCTGTTTATTGATGCATATAATAACGGCATCATCCTTCGCGAGAAAGATATTAAGAAGTTTCTTTATACATCAGGTCTCCCATATTATGAATCATTTATCCGCCCTGCAAGTCCTAGAATGATATTGCTGCGAATGATAAGAAATCTTATTGTTCTCTTCCATGAAAAAAAGGATAGCAAATCCCAGAAAACCTTTGAGCGGTTCCAAAGTGCATTGTTAGGAAAAAAGCATGAAGAGACAGTCGAAGAATCGGAAGATATTTTTGAATGAAATTCCTATTGCTTTTATTATATAGGAACACATAAAAGTAAACATTATAATACAATAAACTATTGATTTATAATGACTTATGCAAATTATGACTTCATTATTAATAAATAGTTATTTTCGAGATTAAACTTTATCCCTATTTTGAACTCTAATAAAGTAGAAAAGGCGTTCAGAGGGGCGCATAGATGAAAAACAAAGGATAACATCCCCCGATGGACCTACGACAAGAATATGCGCAGCTTAGCGACGAAGAACTTGCAGTGAAATTCCGCGAAGGCGAGAAACGAGTAAGTTTTACGATCATCGTCGAGCGATATCAGAAACGGATTTATTATTCGGCTCGGAAATTAGTCAATGGTGATCACGATGAAGCCGATGAGATAGCGCAGGAGACGTTTGTAAAAGTGTATGAAGCTCTTGATACGTTTCGCGGCGATGCAAAACTTTATACCTGGATCTACCGCATCATGATGAATGCTGTGATCTATAAATCGCGCCGCAAGAAAGTCCGGAAGAATGTCGGACTGGAAGAAGTTGAAAATATTCTTGAGGACGGGCAACATTCAGCGCAAGAACGGATGGAGCGGATAGAGATGACGGCGCTGATCGAAGAAGCAATCGCTACGGTGCCGCCAAAACAACGGGAAGTTTTTCTGCTCCGTTTTTATGACGAAATGCCTTATGAAGAGATGTCTCAGATCTTAGGCACAAGCGTCGGAGGTTTGAAAGCGAATTACTTTCATGCCGTGAAGAAGATCGGAGAATATGTACAGCGAAAGAGTAACATCAGTTTAGAAGCTCTTGCAAAGCCAGAGTAAAATTATGAAAGAAGAAATTTATAACGAAAAGGAATTGAAAGCGCTTGAAGATGATATCCGCGCTTTCGGAATTCCATATTCACAAAATGAACCGGATGAGCGGTATTTCACGAACTTCCGAGTTCATCTGATGGAGCGTATTGATGCGAAAGAGCAGAAGAAAAGTATTTTTGCTTCGGTACTATCATGGCTTACAACTTCAACACTTCGCAGCTTTTCTTTAGCTGCAGGGCTTGCCGCAGTGATCATTGCAGTGCTTTTGATCAATCCTGCTTCTGAACCGAAGATCACCCAGGTGCAGCAAACGCCTGTTGTAACTGCTCCCCAGCTTCCTGAAGTAGTGACACTGGTGCCGAAAAATATTGCATCAACTCCAAAGGTTATTGCAGCGCCGAAAGTTACAGCAATAAAGAATACAAATCTTGCAGTGAAGGCAACAACAGATAAGGCATTGGATGCGGCGATCGATGCGAATGATTTTGCTTCGATGGATCAAACACTTACCGGCAATGAGACCGAAGATCCCGTGAATTATGAAAATCTTTCGGAAGCGGATCTCGAATCAGTTGTAAAGATCGCTCAAGATATGCATTAATAAAAATTTTAGAAATGGAGTATAAAAATATGTTACAAAATACTATTAGATCGGGATTGCTTATAGCTCTCGTACTTAGTTTCGGATTACCGCTTTTTGCACAGGATGCGAGCACTACAACTCCGCTTCCTAAGCCGCATCGTAAGGTCGATCCGGAAAAAGTAAAATTGCTCATTCAGAAGGTAGAAGAAGTGAAGCATCAAAAGCTTCGCGAAGTTTTGAATCTTGATGATGAGACGTCAAAAAGATTTTTCGCCGAATATGATCCGGCTGAGAAAGATCTGATAAACCTTGTCAAGCAGCGCCAGGAGCAGGAGTTAAAACTCGT
Source organism: Ignavibacteriota bacterium (assembly GCA_025357895.1). Classification (GTDB taxonomy): domain Bacteria; phylum Bacteroidota; class Ignavibacteria; order Palsa-1295; family Palsa-1295; genus PALSA-1296. Next base: position 2,375 of record JANYLL010000154.1, on the reverse strand, counting down.
GCAACTGACACGCGGCGACTACAAAGATGGTGATGTTGATCCGACCTTACAGAGCATTAAAGCGGTCAATCAGCAGATTCAGGACCGCTATGAAAAATTAGATAATAATCTTAAATCGGTGATCACGCCTCGCCAGCGTGCAAAATTATTAGTTTTTGAAAAGGAATTCAATCGCAAAGTTCGTGAGAAAATTCATGATAGGATAGATCGATGGAAGGCGAATCATCCGGGGAGACCATTCCGCCGCAGAGGAGGCAATCAGCCTTCCCAAAATAGTAAGTAAGAATATTTATTAAATTCATTACAAATTCCGGAAAAGAGTAAATTCTTTCCCGGAATTTTTTTTCGCTTAATTACTAGTTAACGACACCTTATCAACAACAAGCATCTTATCGCCTCGTTTTAATAGAACGTCATACATCCCTCGAGGCAGAGAAGAGACATCCAGAATTCCATTCCCCTGTATATCCGTCATTCCATGCAGGACATCACGCCCAAAAATATCTACCAACTGTATTTGACTCAATGCGTCAACCGATGTAATTCTTAAAATATTTGAAGCGGGATTAGGAAAAAGATACGAAGTTCGTCTTTCGTATGTATTGACTATTGCCTTTGGTTTATTTCCACCACGAACCAGAATACTCGTTGCGCCTCTTGAAGGACTATGACTAAAAGCGGCAACGAAATACCCATTAGAAGTTAGTGAAAGACCAACTGCGATATCAGCGTTATAGACACTGTCAAGTAATAATGAATCTACAGCCCATGAAAGACCCTGATCAGTACTATGAATAAATTTATTAATTCCGAAGCCAGTGGCAATCACTGTATCCCTATTTATCGGAGTCATATAAAAAATGTCGTGGAATTCCATTTTGTTAAATGTTAATGGTTTGCTCTACGAAGCACCTGCATCAATGGAGCGCATAAGCAACCCATCACTTTGTAATAAATAATTACCGTAAGCGATAATTGTATCTCCACCTGTGAAATTGCAATGATCAAAAAAATAGGAGGCATAATTCGTATCTCGAGTTGAATCTATCAGTAGTTTTGTCGAGTCAATTGTTTCCCAGTTATTATTTGTCGTATAAAGAGGTCCAAGCCCTTCTTTGAAGACTCTGAACTTTCCATTACCATAAGAGTGGCATTGTCGAAGGTACGACCCTCCAATTTGTATAGTCTTCCAATTTTTGCCCCCATCGCTTGTCACAAAAATAGTGCCAATTGTATCATAAGCTGTAACAATACCAGTCATTGGATCCGAAAAATCCACATCAGTGAAAAAGGCTTTAGTATGAAGATTTTGAGTTTCCCATGTTTTACCTCCGTCATAGGTTCGCACGAGCAACCCTGTATCACCAACAGCAACAACATTCAATGAGTCAATTTGCTGAATCGAGATGAATTGATTTTGATTTTGACCTAACTCATAAGGAAGACCGGGATCTTGGATAGACCAAGTTAATCCACCATCGTTGCTACGCCAAAACATAATATGGACATGGTGTTTTACTTTATCAAAGGTTATTCCCGCAACTGTGCAATTATCACCTGAGCATGAAACTGCAGTAAAAGAGTAGCTAAATTGCTGGTCATTAGATGGATGGGTTTCTTTCCATATAAATTGGGCTTTCGCGTTCGATAAAAAGCTAACGAACGCGAAAGCTAATACAAATGATTTATATATATTGGAAATCAATGTATCTCTGATGTTCCACAGCCAATATTATAACAACCCGACGTCCAAGGGTTGGGCAAATGTCCACTCGGTGGATCACTACAAGGAGGCGTACCTATAGTCGAAAATTGGCAATTCGATTTTATTATTTGTCCAGACTGGTAACAAATTTCACACGTTTCTTTACAATAACTAGAACCATCCCCACAAGCTTGCCTACCATAGGTTACTGGTCTCCAACAATTTGGTCGATAAGCTGACATTTTGGGCTTTGTTAATTGGTTACAATTCCCATGTAAAGGGGAATGTTGAAAAGACACTTTAATTGCCATATCAATTGCATATGTGGACCCCCTATACAACCAGTTGAGTCATCTACTTCATAGATATATGTTTCATAGATATCTGGTCCGCCATATGGGTCAGGTACATATCGATCACAAAAAGCATAAACAACAGTGCATCCTCCACTTGTGAATGACTGTTCACCTTCATTTGTCCAAGTATTGCCAGTTGGTGCTATGTCCGTTGGACATTGTGCCCTCGTTGTGTTTGTGACGAACATCGTCAAAAAGAAGATTACTACTATATTTTTTAAGTAATTTTTGTTCATACTGTATTAGAGAACCGGGAAAAAAAATTAAATAATTACTAAAAGAACAACCTTCATGTAATTTTGTTTCCGTAAAAT
>JANYLL010000126.1 GCA_025357895.1 Ignavibacteriota bacterium | reverse complement strand
TTCATAAACCATCGGCTGAAGCTTCTCTGTTAATGCTTGATAGGCTGCTTTGAATGGTTCGAAGCTGACAGGTGGAAAATCGCCGCTTTCATTTCTTTTTTCTATTGCTTTGCGGATCTGATACCAGCCTACATCGGCGCGGTTGAGCTTTAATTCATCGCGGACAGTATGCACATCGGTTTGCGCAAAATATGCTTTCCATAATGCTTTGCCTTCTTGCAAGATTTCTTTTGCTTCTTTCGAAAATGTTTTCCCCTTCATGTATTGCACCATAAAATCACTTTCGAATCTATCCGTCGCGCCGACTTCTTCTTCGGTGAAGGGAATAAAATGATTGACGATGCTCCATTTCTTTCCGTTCCATGCTAAATCATTTGCGCTGGCAGTGAGGTTGCTGCCATTGAAGAGCATCCACATTAAACAATCATTCTTAAATTCTTCGCTTAAAGGTTTATCCGGTTGAAGGAATTGATCGCGGTCATTGAGCCAAGTTGCCTTTGCCAATTTCCTTACAGAGAAAATAATTACGGCTTGCCAAAGATTTTCTGAATTAACGAAGAAAGCACCTGCACCGTTAAAACCAGATGAATAGAAAGAAGTCGACTTCGCATTCTGAATATCATTTGAAGCCAAATATAAACTGCCGATTGCACCGTCAGACCAGTGTGAGCCTCTAACATCTATAGTTCTTGTAGCCGGCGATATTGCATTTTTGAGCGGTACTGCAAGTTGATTATTTACCTTCGGTCTTTTCACCCAAGGATTCAAAAAATATACATCGCCAGGCAAGTTATAGAAGCTCTTTTCCCCAATGGGATTACAATTTTTGTCCAAAACTTCAGTAACTACTTCTGTAATATCTATTTTTTTGCTTGAGGTATGCGATGTTTTCCAAATCAAAAAGCCAATCGGAAAGTCGCCTTTCAACCCGTCAAATGCTAAGCTATGAATAACAAAACCACCCAAATATTCTGCACTCCAAACGTTCCTAAACTTCTCAAAATTTGGGGCATTTACATATTTTAAAGTACTAAATGTAGCCAACGTCGCATTAGGTATTTCATTTTTTATTCGCGCAACAAATTGCGTGAATAATTCACGGGAAGCAAAGCCATACTCTTTCATGTGAGAAGCAAATTTTGTAGTCGCTATATCAGTTTTCTTCCGTGTATCACCAGTGGAAGCCTCTGAATTGCCAGACTCTGCATACGGAGGATTCATCAGCACTAAAATCTTTTTTCCTGCTTTGATTGCATCTCTCAGCTTTTGCGGAATTTTATTTGTGAGCGAATAATCTATTTTGCCGTCGTCGGTTATATCGTCATTGAGATAATCATATTGAAAGCGCGTAGCGGCAACGCAGGTCTTTGTTGCTTTCATCACATCAACATCGGCGGCATCGAGCGTGCTCATAAAGACATTGCGCGGATTGGAATGCTTGACTTCCAAGTTGCCAACTCCGCAGCACATATCCCAGACGATGTAATCCTTTTGCCAATTCTTGCCGAGCGTTTCAGTGAGCTTATCATACGCCTTATCAACGACATTGAGCGGCGTGTAGTATGCACCTTTGAACGACCGCTCATCAATAGGAATAAGTGTATCTCGGCGTTCGAGTAAATAATTTCGATACTCACTTTTCGGCGGACGGTGATAGATCGCCCAAAATTGCCGGTAGCCTTCTTTATTTCCTAATTTATAGAGCTTGCCGCCAAGAGAAAATACCGGAGAATTTCCTTGATGCAATAACTCTGCGGGCAGATCGTCATGGGTAGCAGTCGTGCCGTCGCTCATAATATCAGCGAAGAAAAGCAGTGCATAATCATCGGCAGCAACTCCATCAATTTCTCTGCCGATCATATCCACCCATTTATCGAAAACCTGTTTTAAGTTATCGGGTGTGATCTGAATGCGGATGATGTCGCCTTTGGCAATTGCTTCTTTGAAGGTCTTGATGAATTCTTCTTCCTGCGTCTCGATCCTGAAAGAGACAAAGTGCGTACCGATATATTGCGAAACAGCAGCGAGTGCTTCGGGTGTAACAATGCTTGCTCTCTTCGCCCACGTGATCGTTTTTTTCTCAAGAAAAGGAATAACATTTTCACTTTTCATGATGGCGGCTTTTGCCGTATCAACTACTGCCAGAAACGGAGGAACGTACTCGCCTTTATTTAATGCCTGCTGTACATAGTGAAGGAGTTGTGTAAACATTGCATACGTCGAATTCGTATGCGAAGCTTTTGCCTCGAACCAAATATCTTTGGTTTTAATATCAATCAGATGCTCAGATACATTTTTTAGACCAAGCGCCTTGATGTAAATAGCTTTTACATCTTCTTCGCTTTTCGCCGCTTTCAGTTTTTCGAACAGGGTCATTTAATATGGGGTATGAATTGAGTTCAGTGTGAACAAGGAATCGCATGCATAAAATTCTAACGGAGTATCAATCCATCTGCCCTCCCTTCGGGACTCTGGGATATTTTATTTTTTTTACCCAGTGCTGATACCCTGGGCTGCGGGTATGTCGTCCCTTCGGGACTAAAAAAAAACTTAAAATAATTTTCCGAAATTTTATGTGGGCACCTATTGCATTTCGGGAAATAATTTCGTATCTTTGCAGACCATGAATCAACAGACTTCAATAAGGATTTCTATGAAGAGCCGGCTACAAGCCGGCTCTTTGCGTAAAGGAGGAATTTTGCGCGCGCGCACAGCGATGTGCTGCAATTGCAATAACTTACAGGGGCTTCAGGCGGGGAATGTAAAATTAAAAATATAGAATATAAAATGGATTTGATCAGGGAAATTACTCGTACACACGCCGAAGAGCTTCGCCTTTTAGTCCGCGAATCTTCGGAGCGCGTGCGGACTTCTTCGTTCGTCATCGAAGGACCACACCTTATTGAGCGCGCATTTGAAACGGCACCTGAACGTATCAAAGAAGTGATATTCACCGAAGAAGCACTTGCCGCATATCCAACTCTAGTAAAGCGAGCAGAACGAAAAGCAATCACATGTTATCATGTTTCTGCAAAATTTTCCGAACGTATTTCCGATACAAAGTCGCCGCAAGGAATTTTTGCTCTTGTTTCGATGCCGCAAACGGTAGAGACGCGACATGTCGCGTCTCTACCGAATGAAGGAATCCTAATTGCTTTAGATGGTGTACAAGATGCAGGGAATGTTGGCACGATCATTCGAACGGCAGCATGGTTTGGGATTAAAAGAATATTTTTAAGTTCAGAATGTGCTGACCCTTATTCAGCCAAAGTTCTGCGCGCAACACAGGGAGAAATCTTTAGCATTACAGTGGGAAATCGTGGGGATCTTCGGCAAAATGTTGTATCTTTGCAGAAGAAAGGATTTCAGATCGTTGCTGCTACTCTTGAAACTTCAGCGTGTTTACTATATAAGATGGAATTCGCAGCAAATACGGTGCTGGTTTTCGGGAGCGAGGCACATGGGATCAGCAAAGAAATTCTGACCATTGCAGATGTGCAGATAATCGTGCCTAAGTTCGGCCAAGGAGAATCGTTGAACGTTGCAACCAGCGTTGGAGTCATACTTTCAGAGGCAATGCGAAAACGCCGAGAGTAAAGGGAATCAAGGAAAAGGATTAAATCGCGTTCATACTGATAGAGAAAGTGTAACGTTTTAAAGAGATTGAAGTATATAATATTAAGAGAATGTCATATACCTTTTGAATGAAACGTTCTTTTGATAGAGAGTTGGCACAGTACTTGCTATCAGACCAGAAAACGTTATATAAGTAAGAGGTTATGCCATTTGATAACAACTAATACATGCATGCCGGGAGGCGGGCAATATGAAGACAACAAAAGTAGGACAACAGGGAACACCACAGGAGCAAGCTCAGGAATTTTTGCAGAAGGCATATCGTCTGCAAATGTCAGGGCACTTGCAAGAGGCGATCGAGAATTACAAAGCGTCGATCGCCATCATTCCAACAGCTGAAGCACATACTTTTTTGGGATGGGCGCACAGTTTCTTGGGTGATTACGAACAGGCGATCGAAGAATGCAAGACGGCAATATCGATCGACCCTGAATTTGGAAATCCCTATAATGATATCGGTGCTTACCTTATTCAAAAAGGCACAGCCGATGAAGCAATTCCATATTTAGAACTTGCGATGAAAGCAAAACGCTATGCAACGCCTCATTTTCCGCACTATAATCTCGGAAGAATTTTAGAGCGTAGAGGTGATTGGTTTGAAGCGCTGACCGAATATGAACAAGCTCTTGAGATCGAGCCCGGTTATACTTTAGCAAAAGATGCCTACTATCGTTTAATGGCATTGATGAATTGATCGAACAAAATGTTCAAAAATGCTGTAATGTTTGAAGGGGCATTGCAGCATTTTTTTGAAATCTTTACATTGGATGTCATTCTGCATAAATCGCGAAGCGATGGCGAAGTAAACGAAATTAGTAAGTATTTTATATGAATAGAAGAGAATTTATCCAGGGCGTCTGCTTTAGCGGGATCGGAATTGTTGCCGGAACGAGCATCATCAATGCTTTGGGCATTGAGACTTTGAAGGCAACTCCACGTCCGGGAATATTTCATGGCAATCGGGAAATTCCCATTCTTTTAGCTGATACGCCTGAACTGCAAACGGTCGGTGGTGCTTATCATTTTGAGATCGAAGAATTAGAAAAGCACATTCTCATAGCCAGAACCGGAGAGGATTCGTTCGTAGCAGTAGATATAAAATGTACGCATAAAGGCTGCGATGTGAAGTATGAAGAAGGAAAAGGTACGCCCATGTTCGTATGTCCCTGCCACGATTCCAGATTTGATATGACCGGTGTTCCCAAGAGCGGTCCGGCAAAGAAACCTCTCGGAACGTATAAAACGTCATTCAAAGACGGTGAACTGACGATTCATGTGCCGCTTGATGATGATTCACCCGGCATGACAAAAGACTCTACGGTAAAGATGGCGAAAGACACTACAATAAAGAAATAGAATTTTGAATTAGAAGTGTGAAGTCAGAAGCCAGAATTATTTGTTCTGCTTCTGACTTTTTCATATTTCATAATTCAATTTTCTCTTTTGCGCACATCAGATGATATCGTCGAACGGGTTCGGAACGCCATCAGCATCGTTGATGTCGTGAGCGAGCATGTCCGTTTGCGAAAGCGGGGACGGAGTCATATCGGATTATGCCCTTTCCATACGGAAAAAACTCCGTCGTTTAATGTCGTTGAAGATAAAGGTATTTTCAAATGCTTCGGCTGCGGTGAAGCAGGTGATGTATTCAGCTTCGTGATGAAGATCGAAGGGCTTACTTTCCCTGAAGCATTAGCGAAGCTTGCCAAATCAGCCGGTATTGACTATACTCCTCAGCAGCGCAGCGGTGAACAAACTTCCGAAGATAAAGCTGAACCTCTTATCGGCGCATGTCGTGAATTTGCTGCATTCTGTTATCGTGCACTTCGCGCCGATCAAGGAAATTCTGCAATGAAATATTTGCTCGACCGTGATTTTACGGAAGAGATATTAAAAAAATTCGGAGTAGGTTTTGCACCCGATGGCAATTCATCGTTCTTGCATTCGCAGGAAATTTCGGATAAAACTCTGCAAATATATGATCAGGCAGGCATTATTTCGAGAAGCGACAATGGGGAATATTATGACCGCTTCCGTAACCGAGTAATTTTTCCGATCATTAATCAAACAGGACGCATCGTCGGTTTTGGAGGAAGAATTCTTCCGGGCATGAATAAAGAGCTTGCAAAATATGTGAACTCTCCTGAAACTCCGATCTATCATAAATCTCATATTCTTTACGGGCTGTTCCAAGCGAAAGAATCCATTCGCAAACTTGATTATGCTATCATGGTCGAAGGTTATGCCGATGTACTTGCCGTCTCGCAAGCAGGCTTCGAGAATGTGATTGCTGCCGCAGGAACATCACTAACGACTGATCAACTTAATCTTCTCAGGCGATATACAAAAACTATTGTTCTGCTTTTCGATGCCGATCTGGCAGGAAAAAATGCTGCACTTCGCGGAATAGAACTTGCTCTGGCTGCCGATTTCGATGTAAGCTGTATCGTCCTTCCTGTCGGAGAAGATCCCGATTCGTATCTTCGTAAAGAGGGAGCAGAAGGTTTTGAGCGTCAGCTTGCTCAAAAGATTTCATTCATCGAAACGAAGGCTCGTCTCTTAAAAGAGCAGGGTTTATTCGATTCACCTGAAGGCGCTGCGCGGGCAATCCGCTCGCTTGTTGAGACGATTGCAAAAGTCCCCGACGCAATTAAACAAGAACTCTATATCCGTCGTATAGCGGAGCGATTTCAATTAATGGAATCAACATTACTTACTGAGTTACGAAAGATCACCGGACGCGAACGCCGCGAAGATGTTCGCAAACGAGTAGAAAGCAGTCAGCGCGAAGAAATTGCCTCGCGTCAAGAAAAGCAATTTGCCTCGCATGTTATAGATATCCCGCCCTCGAGAGCAGAACTCGAACTGCTCCGTACATTTCTCGAAAATGCCGGAGTTGCTTATAAAGCAATAATAGAAATCGATTTCGATATTTCTCTCATCGAGCATGAATATGTTAAGTCAATTATTTTTACTTGTATTCGTTCGTATGAAGAAAACGGCGAAGCGCCAACCGTTGCCATTTTATTAGAAGCATTTCGTGATGATGATGCAGTTCGTAAACTTATTATTGATACATCTATTGCCGTTGAGAAGATCAGTGAAGAATGGGAGAATGCAGAACTTAGCACGATCCAGATAGAAGAGAAACTTGCGCAGTCCGCACATCAAAGCGGAGTGCTGATCATGTCGGAAGTGCTGGAGAAGCGATTGAATAAATTACAACAGGATATCCGTCAGGTAAAAGATGAAATCGAGATCAGCAAGATCATGGAAGATATTCTTGCAACGGCACAGCAAATAAAGGACTTGAAAACGTTGAGGATGAGAGAGGCTATTTAGATTTATTTGCGTCTTCCCATTTTTTCTTTCGCGATTTCTTTCATCACACGGATAAAAGAAAAGTCCTCTGCTTCAGGATGCTGCTTAACCCATGCAGCTTTCATAACAAATATTGTACCGCCGCCGATCATTGAGATCGGAAGAATGAACATGCTCATAATGCTATCATAAAAACCTTCGGAGAGCTTTTGCCCGGCTTGAGTCATGGATTCTTTGCACATAGGGCAGGATTGAGCGAATGCAGAACCTGCAATGGAAATAATAGCTATTGCGGCAATAGGAAGAAATATCTTTGTGAAGTTTTTCATAGTAACAATCAACACTTATTAATCAGAATATAATCCCGAACCAAGTTGCAATCCTCCTGCCCATAATGCTTTTGAGCGTGGATAAAACCATGTGGGAAATAGTGCATTGAACGATGCCCAGATTACTATCTGCGTGCCGGTACTCCATCCGAAGAAATGATTTGTCAGTAAATACCCTGTAATAAAAAGAAACTCGGTGAGAAAAATATTGATATACATTGCAACGATATATTCCCCTGCTTCACGCTCATATTTTACTCCGCAGACCGGACAATGATCGTTCATTTTGAAATAGGTACGAAACATTTTTCCTTGTTTACATGCAGGGCATATTCTTTTCATACCGCAGGAAAATACTTCTGTAAAACTCTGCACGCCCTCATATTTCTCTTTCATACAACTTGCGGAAATATTTGATAGAGCAGCAAGTAGATGATAACGCCCGTAACCGATACATAAAGCCAGATCGGATACGCATACTTCACGATCTTTTTATGCCGTATATCATCGCGTTTAAGACCTCTGCGCAAAGCGATCGTTGCAAACACCGGAACGGTGACGGCAAGAAGAACATGACTTACCAGAAGCGTCAGATAAATGGGTTTGAACCATGTAGGATCTTTGAATGTCACGCTCAGAACGTTATAATGATAAATTACATAGCAGATAAGAAAAAGAATTGATACGCAAAAAGCTGCGATCATAACTTTCTTATGATTTTCGATCCTTCGATGCTTGATCTGATTTCGTCCGATAAGCAGAAGAATGGTTGCTGTTGCATTGAGGGATGCATTAACTATAGGAAGATCATAAACTGTCATGTTTTTATTTATTTTATTAGTAGCGCCGACTTTTAGTCGGCTCGCTCCGACTAAAAGTCAGAGCTACTTTCCCTCTCGCATCAGATCACCGATATCAGCAAGAATTTTCGCCTGTGCGTCATCAGCAGTGCCGTCGTAATAGGCGCGGATGACTCCGTTGCGGTCAATGAGAACTAGGCGCTCGCTATGTAAGATCGGCTCTTTCGTATCGGCATTCGCTGAATCCACAGTCAACTTAAATCCGTCTTTTGCAAGTATATAAATCGTCGAAACCGGTCCAGTCAGGAATGACCAGGTTTTTGTATCGGCGCCACTTTGCTTTGCATAATTAGTGAGAACATCAGGTGTATCATTATTCGGATCAACGCTAATGCTTACAAGCTGCACTTGGGTTTTTGCTTTAGCCAACGATTGTTGCAAACTTGCCATTCTCTGCGTAAGCATCGGGCATGTGCCTTCGCAATGAGTGAAGATCATATCGGCAACCCATATCTTGCCTTTGAGATCTTTCAGGGAAAGCGGAGTATTATCTTGTTTGGTGAGTGTGAAATCCGGCACAATGCCAAGAGCAGAAAGCGTCCGCGTTGGAGTTTTTAATTCCTGTGAGCGCAGCCAATCATTAAGCGCATAAATACCTATGCCAATGAGGGCAACGGCAAGAACAGTCCAAAGAATTCGCTGAGTAGTTTTTGTATCAGGCATGGGCGATTAAACAAAATTCTTTTGGAGAAAGTTGGAAGGGCGAATTGAAGAAGAACTAAAACAGAACCGACTTGTTTTCATGAAACATTAACATCCTATAATAGCTATGAAAGACTCCAGCCGTCAATTCTTGCAAAAAATACCAATTATCTTTTTTTCTTTTGTCTATCTTTTCTTTGCGGTAGAGACATTTGCACAACCGTCGGGCTATGAAAAAATGGATGTTCCTCGATGGAATGTCTATGCAAGCAAAGAATTCAATGAATCAGATATTCGTACTGCAGTTGTGAAAGCTTTGAATGAAAATCTGAATCAGGTATCGTCGAATACTTCCAATGCCTCGCTCTCTGTACTTAGAATGATACCTATTTGTATAGAGCTTAATTTGAAGGAAAAATATTTATATCCGATCGATTATCATCCTTCAGCAAAATGGCTGAAAGAGCACGGATTAAATCCTCAATGGGCGCGTTGCTTAGTGATTGCAAATGCCTATGAATTTTTGGCTCTAAACGACTCCAAATCAGGCTGTCTTTTATCTTCATTGGCAGATGGATATAATGATCGGAAGTTTCAATATAATCTTCAAGGAATGAAGTCGGTAGGTGAGAAACTTAAAAAGAACCAGAAAATGATCGCTTTTTTGAATGGCGACATTGTCACATATAGCGATTCAATAGATCATAGAAGATTATTCAATAATCTGAGCGTTATCTACCTTGCTCCAAAAGGAGGGAATAGTTTTACAAGAGATGATCTCAAAGCCTTCGATGAAGATGCTTATCTTTACATGAAAAAAGTCTGGGAGCCTTAAATCTTTATATTATTATGCAACCGCTCTTCTGCTTGCAGTTTTGAATCAGGCGTATAAAGTTTTCCAATGCGGAGTTAATAAACAAAAGATAATTTGGAGAAAGTTGGAAAGGCTACGATACCCTACTGGACAATCAGTGTTGGAAAATCGAAGAATGCACCGCTATCTACGAAGACACTATCAGGAGTAGATTTTTTGTTAATCGCCTCGAACCGAAATGTGCCTGCAACCTTACCTCTTAAAGTATCTAACTGAGTGAGATGTATTTGTCCACCGTGCAATAAATCTGTCCCCCAACTGTTAACTTCGGCAGATGAACCTGCACTTAAACCTAGGACGTAGTTACCGGTATCATGGCACTGGATATCAATATTTATCTGCTCATTTAATGGCCAAGCAGAGGCTCGCAAACTTAGGACAGAGTCATGCCTGTAATATTGGCCGCTTAAGAGTTCTACCGACGGGTCGCCTCCTTTGATACTATCAGGAATGAATACTTTTTTCCCATTATATGAAAAACGAAAATATCCATCGCTGCGAAGTTCATCCTTATAGTTATAAACAGGATTGTAATTACAGGACGAAAATAATCCGTCCAATATTACAAAAGCGATTATTAATAAAGGTGTTTTTTTTAGAATCATTCGGTTTTTACTAATTTATCCATACACCAACCCCACAATACAAGCCCACAGTACGAGCATTAGGTAATGCCAGTTCAGGGCATTGGCAAAACCGAGTTTGATGCCTCCTGCTGCGGGAAATGATTTTGCTTTTTTTGCAAAGCGGAAGAGTGCATAAATGCCGCCGATGAAATGCGCAAGGAAGGTAGTCATGATAATAAAATACATTCCGCCGAAAACCGTTTCCATTGTTACGCCGCCGGCGATGAGCCGCCATAATTCCATGCCCATTGCAAAAACAAAGAGAACGCACATTCCGGCACTTGCAAGCACATAGCTTTGAAATTTACTGAAATCTGCCTGTCGTAGATAACGTCTTGCGATGATCAGAAAAATTACGGAAGCAAGAATCGTCAGCGATTCGGGCAACATGTTCATGAACGTTAGTGCCGGCGTACCCGTCGGCGGCCAGATGTCATTATTGCCGCGCAGTACAAAATATCCGCCGAAAATTCCGGCGAAAAGCATAATGGTCAGCGCGATGTAAAGCGTAAAAGCTAATCGCTTTGAACTGATGATCTCTTTTCCGTCATGGGTCGAATCAGCAAGTCCCGGCCGCTCGATGATGATTGATTGCATAGTTTAGAGTTTAGGAAAAATTATGATATAGACGACGGAAATTGCAATGATCGCAGTAATAGTACTGACAAGAAGTACCAGCATCTTCCGATTCTTGGGCCGCGTATTTCGCGAAGTGCGAACTTCAGTTTGGGTTTGTACCATAAGTAATATTTATTGTTTTCCTGTCGGGATCAGGCATTGCCTGACCCCTGGCGAGGCAATGCCTCGCACCTACATAAGTTTAAATTTTATCAATGATCATCAACAGCAGCAGCACCGGTAAATAAATTATCGATGCAAAAAGCATTTGCTTTGCGGATGTATTAGTGCGCTTAATGGCAACCATCACACCGGAAGCCAAAAATCCTAATCCTAAAACGAGTGCGCCAATGAAATAAATTTCTCCTGTTAATCCAAGCTTCGTCGGAAATAGACTGATCGGCACAAGCGCGACAAGATAGATCACCGATTGATGTGCTGCAGAAAGTCCTTCAGGTTCTATCACTGTCAACATGGGAAATCCCGCGCGGGCATAGTCCTTGCGATACATCCATGCAATAGCAAGGAAATGCGGAATCTGCCATAAAAATAAAATTACGAAAAGCGTCCAGCCACGCAGATCAATATTTCCTGTGACAGCAACCCATCCGATCAGTATCGGTATCGCTCCGGGAAATGCACCGATGATGGTTGATAACGAGGTATATCTTTTTGAAGGAGTATAGACAAATAAATATCCGACAAGTGTTCCGATAGCAAGCAAAGCCGAAATTGCATTTACAGCAAGAAGCAAATAAGCTGTTCCGAGTATGGAAGTAACGACTCCGAAGATCAAACCGGATTGCGGAGTAACTCTTCCTGCAGGAAGGGGGCGCTTCTCGGTGCGATGCATTTGCGAATCGATCTTCATTTCAAGGACTTGATTTAATGCCCCGCCGCCAGCCGTTACAAGCCCTGTTGCAATGATCGTATGAAGAAGTAAGATGAAATTGATAGGACCGCTTGTAGCAAGACAGAAGGCAGTGACTGTTGTGATGAGCGAATAAAATCCAATTCCCGGCTTCGAGAGATCAAAGTAATCGCGCATGACCGATTTGAAATCGGCGCGGGGAATTTGAGTTGTTGCGATCACTTGTTCCATGTTTAACTATTTTCTGATATTGGAACGGACCTTACCCCGTTCGTAGAAGTCTGACGGACTTTTTTAGTCCCTCTTACTATTTCTTTTGCTTCGGCAGTTCTTTTCGTCAAATGTCGAACCCTAACAGCCAGCACAAACTGCGAAGCAAGCACTGCTGCGCCGCCAACGACGTGAAGCGATGTCCAGTTCGGTTCTTTCTCCGTTAATATTGTGACGGCTCCAAGAGTTATCTGCATAACGACTAAAAGCATTCCGGCAATTGCAGGTTTTTTAAATGACGGATGTTCCTTCGAAGCTTTAATCGCAAAATATGCCGTCGTAAAAATTAGCATTGCAACAACAAATGCCCATGTGCGATGAGCGAAGTTCAGCGCAACACCAACCGAAGTAAAATCCGGAAAAATATTTCCGTTCGCTAATGGCCATGTCGGGATCGCAAGTCCTGCATTCAGGTGGCGCATAACAGCTCCGAGCAAAAGCTGAATAAATATAGCTCCGACGGTAAGAGCAGTTAATGTTTGCAAGCGATCAGAAGTCTTATTTGTCGTCTTAGTCACATCATCATTCCACCATTTGGATGTAACCATCGAGAGCGCAACGGTCAGGCAAAATGTAATCTGGGCTAACGAAGCATGAGCAGTTGAAACATACCATGGAAGAAGCATCTTCACCGTGACACCACCGAGAATACCTTGAACTGAAACTGCAACAAGCACAATCCACCCGAGCTTCTGTACCCATTTCCGTGATTCTTTACGCCATATCCAAATGGCAAGAATGAGAATGCAAAATCCGACGATCGAAGCATAATACCTGTGACCATGTTCATAAAAAATATTACCGACCATCATGTGAAACGGGAAGGTGAACATGTTGTAGCCGTAGGTCGTTGGCCAATCGGGAACAGATAAACCTGCTTCATGGCTTTTGACTAATCCACCGACAAAAATAAGTGGGAAAGTGATACAAGAAGTGAAGAAGGCAAAGCGATGAAGCCAGCGGTTCGGGGTTCGGGGTGCGATACTCTGTTTCATTGGATTGTCTGAAACAGAGAATAATGAAGCAGGGTTCGATTTTGTGATAAGTCCTCTATGACCTATAGGCCACATAGGATTTATTCAAATAGAAAATTAAAAAAAATGGCGCAATTTCTTGCGCCACCTTAGAGAGAGAGAAAATTATAATGTTAAGCTTTCGACTCAGCCCAACCCGGAGGTGGGACGTTTTGTGGATAGTAATCTGTGCCTTCCGGACAATCAGGTGCGCTATATTCATACGGTCCACGGAACACATGAGGCATCTCCGCAAAATTGCCGTGAGGAACGGGGTACGCTACAGTCCATTCAAGTGTATTCGAATGCCACGGATTAATATCAGCCACCTTACCTTTGAACATACTCCAAAAGAAGTTAAAGATAAAGATCAATGTTGAAAATCCAAGTATAAAAGCGCATACGGTCATGAAGGCATTCATTCCCTGAAACCGCACAAGATGCGGATACTGTGTGTAATCATAAATGCGGCGCATCATTCCACCGATTCCCAAAATATGCATCGGGAAGAATACTCCGTTGAATGATAAAAATGAAAGCCAGAAATGAACTTTGCCAAGTTTTTCATTAAGCATTCTTCCGAACATTTTCGGATACCAGAAATAAATACCCGCGAAAATGGAGAAGATTGAACCGCCGAAAAGAACATAGTGAATATGCCCGACGATGAAATACGTATCATGGATGAAAATATCGACAGGCGTAGAAGCCATAAAAATTCCGGATAAGCCGCCGATAACAAACATGGTTACAAAACCAATGGCAAAAAGCATAGAGGTTGTAAATTTTATATTACCACCCCATATCGTGCCCATCCAGTTAAACGTCTTAATCGCTGATGGTACAGCAATAAGCATCGTCGAGAGCATGAACGTTGTTCCGAGCGTCGGATTCATACCCGATTGGAACATGTGATGACCCCAGACGAAAAATCCAAGCACGGCAATTCCTGCAATTGCCAGCACCATAGCTTTATATCCGAAGATCGGTTTACGTGAGAAATTCGAAAGAATATCGGATGCAATACCCATTGCCGGCAAGATCATGATATACACTTCAGGATGACCGAAGAACCAGAAAAGATGCTGCCAAAGCAATACTTGTCCGCCACCGGCGTGACCCGTAAGCGGCGCTCCGGCTGAAAGCAAGCCTGTCGGAATAAAGAAGCTGGTGCCGATCGTTCGATCAAAAAGAAGAAGAATTAATGCTGATGCAAGCACAGGAACTGCAAGCAACAATAAAATAGCTGTGATGAAAATTGCCCAGATCGAAAGCGGCAGACGGAACCATGACATTCCAGGACAGCGCATATTTACGACGGTCGTAATGTAATTGATCGCGCCGAGTAGGGATGAGATACCGGAGAAGAGAAGACTTATCAGCCATAAATTCTGTCCCCAGATAACTCCTGAATAATCCGGTACTGCTGAAAGAGTTGGATATCCTGTCCATCCACCCGATGCTGCACCACCTTTTACGAAGAAAGCCGTAAGCATAATAAGACCTGCAAGAACTGCCATCCAGAAAGATGCCATGTTCAATTTCGGGAATGCCATATCTCCTGCACCGATCTTCAGAGGTATCAGGAAGTTCGCAAATGTACCCATTAGGAAGGGCATGACTGCGAAGAAGATCATGAACGTTGCATGCATCGTGAATGCGGAATTGTAGAAATTATCAAGCATTCCGTACATTCCCGTATCTTTATTGAAATCGAAACTCGTTTTGCCAAAGATCAACGAGAAAAATTTTGCAAAGAATTGGAAAAATCCGCTTTGATGATCAGGAAAACCAAGTTGTAAACGAACAACCAAAGCAAGAGTACCCCCTACAAGCAAAAAGAACATGCTGAAAAATAAGAACTGCTTGCCGATCATTTTATGATCGGTCGAGAATAAATATTTACGGACAAAGGTTGGCTCATGGTGAGCATGAGCGGCATGACCGTTATGTGAAGGTTTCTTGATCTCAGCTGGTAATATGATCGTTGACATATTTAGATCTAAATGTAATAAAATTTCCTCTAGTGTGTCATTGCGAGGAGGGCTTTAGCCCGACGAAACAATCCCCTGAGGTACAATAAATAGACACTAACTACAAACCATCACGGGATTCTTTTCTACTGTTCATATCGCTTACGCGATCTGAACTCCGTTCAGAATGACACTAAAATTATTTCGTTTTCGTTGTATCCGATGTCGGTGCAGCTGCAGGTGTTTCAGGCGCTGGAGCCTGTGATTTCAGCCAGCCGGCAAGTGAGTCAGGGCTAACGATATGCACATAACCCATCATGCGGTAATGCTGCGCACCGCAAAGCTCGGCACATGCTATGTTAAAATCTCCCATTTTCGTCGGTTGTATCCAAACGGCTGTCTGCATTCCTGGAACGGCATCCTGCTTAATACGGAATTCAGGTACGAAAAAACTATGGATCACATCCTGCGCCTGCAGTTTGATTTGCACAGGTTGATTGTATGCAAGATATAATTGGTTGATCGTTGTCACATCATCAGGTGTATCAAATTTGCCATCAGGTCCGGGATAAGTTATGTCCCATTGAAACTGTCGCGGCTTGATGCGAATAACCGGAGCATCTTTTGGAAATTTTGCAGGATCGCGAATTTCTGACCACAACGAATTGCTAAAGATCGCAAGAAAGACAAGTATCACTGCAGGGACGATCGTCCATGCAATTTCAAGCTTATTATTTCCGTGTGTGTAAAGGGCTTTACGTCCGGGTTTATGGCGGTATCTGATGAGAAAATACACGATCCCCAATTCAACAAGCACAAAAACGATCATGGTGATCCACATGATCATATTGAACATATCGTCGATCTTCGGCGCATAGGTAGAGTTCGAGGAGGGTAACCAGAAATTATCATACCGGCTCTTCGTAACGCTCTTGGATACGTGCGGATTCATTGCCACCGTTACATAAAAATAAATGCCAAGAGCTACTGCGGCGATAACGGCAATGGTAAGAAATATATTAAATTTCCTGGAACTCGAATTATTTTCGCTCATTGAATCTCCGGATTTAGAGAAGAAGTTTATTGAACAATGACAATTTCTGTTATAAAGGAGAAGGCGGGCATTTTTTCGCCCGCCTTCTGTAAACACTATTATTGCGCCTTCAAGGTAAAGTCCGCAGTTTTCGAATCCTTTGCTGCGACGGTGACTTTCATATCGATGCTTTCGCCTTTTCCGTCAAGGGTTTCATGCCATGCTGTTACAGTATATTCTCCCGGCGGAACGCCTTTGATCTCAAATTTTCCATCTTTGCCTGTTACTGCGAAGAATGGATGATTAAGTACGCCGGCATAACAATTCATCCAACCATGAACGTCGCATTTGATAGGAACCATGACTTCAACTTTATCCATGGAGCGCTCTTTCGCCGATGAACCTGCGGGCTGTCCTTCATTGAACTGTTCGTTCTTTTCGCCATGGGCATGGATGTTATGAAGAGTCTGATCTGAATTTACAATGCTGATCTTCTGACCGACCATTACGCCGAAAACATGCGGCTCATACTGGCAGCCATGCTGATCGAGCTTTTGCACTGTTGTCGGAGCAGCATACGTTTTTCCGCCCAAGCCGTCTTTAATATAGACGAAGGTATTTGCTACTTCATTTCCGGCTCCGACCATCCAATGATCTTCCATCGCTCCGCTCGGATGAGCAGTTTTACAGACAGGATCGGCTTCCATTTTGATGGCTTTGTTATCCGGAGCTTTTCCATCAAGTTTAACTGCGCCCATGATCGTAGCTCCATTTGCCATATCAACTGTTGCCATTCCTGCTGCAGGAGCAGCGCCATCTTTCGTATCAGACTCATCATCTTCATCCTTTTTCTTTCCGCCGCAGCTAACGAGAACAACAACGAGAAGAAGTGAAAGGAAATAGGAGAGTTTGCGTAATGTGTTTGAAGTATTCATCTTAAATATATGTAAATTAGTCAAAAAATTGATATGGTTCGAGTATTGTTTGGCAAAAATACGGAAATTTTCACTCCTGAATTCGTTTTTCGGTTTCGGACGTGTTTTTGCACGAAATCTAATTCTATTTGTTATTGAACAATGAAATGCCTAACCAAAAATATTCTCTCGAACAAGCATACCAATATTGCCGCAAAATAGCGTTAGGGCATTATGAAAATTTCCCTGTTGGCTCAATTCTTATCCCAAAAAATATCCGCCATCATTTTTATGCCCTCTATGCATTTATGCGCACAGCAGATGATTTTGCCGATCTCCCAGATCGCCCGAAGCAAGAAAGGATCGAGCTTCTCGCTGACTGGCGCCGCCAATTAGATGAAATTTATTCTGAGAAAGAACCTAAAAATCCAATCTTTCTTGCTTTGCGTAATACTATTAGCCAATGTGAGTTACAGACAGCACCATTATACAGGCTGCTGGAAGCATTCGAATTCGATGCTCAAGGTGAAGTTTTTTTTGAAACATTCGACGATCTCAGGTGGTACACTTCACGGTCTGCCGATCCGGTTGGCGAGCTTGTTCTGGCGCTCTTCGGGTATAGAAATGCGCAGCATATTAAGCTTTCGAATGAAATTTGTAGCGCTCTCCAACTGCTTAATTTTGTTCAGGATATCAGGGAAGATATTGCAAATAAACGCTATTATTATCCGAAAGAGGATTGCCGGATATTTGGAATCGATGTTGGAAAAGATACCATTAATTCTGATAAGCTCAGTATTGTATCGCTTTTCGAGCTTGAACGTGTTGAGGCATTACTTGACCGAGGTGCACCGTTAGCTGAATCTGTTTCGGGCAGACTGCGTTATGAACTCAGAACAATTGTTCACGCGGCGAGAAAAATGACTGCAAAGATCAGGAATCTCGACGGCAACAGTTATCTCACACGCCCCAAGCTATCGAAATGGGAACATTTGTTTGTGCTTTTGAAATCTTTAGTACGGTAGCCCCGCAGGCTTTAGCCTGCTAAAATATTCGCAATGCAACGCGCTCGCTGGCTGAAGCCTGCGCCTACTGGAAAAAGACGAAGACGAATAATTTATGATCGATAAAGTATCACGTAACGCTGAAATTCTTTTAGAAGAAAATCTTACGCCTGAGCAAGGCGGCAAGAGTAATTTTTTCTATTCGTTCTCGTTTCTGCCCAAAGATGAGCGGATGGCGATGCGATCGGTCTATGAGTTCTGCCGCTATACCGACGATCTTGTTGATGAAGATATTCCTCTGGATATTCCCGGAATAGATTTTAAGAAAGAAGCGGCAATCGAGAAAAAAAGAGTGCGGCTGAATTGGTGGCGCGCTGAAGTTGATAAATGCTATGCCGGTAATTCGAAGCATCCTATTCTTTTTAGTTTACATAAAGTAATCTCCCGTTTCAAGATCTCGAAACAATATTTTCTGACGCTGATCGATGGCGTTGAAATGGATCTGGTCAAAGACCGTTACGAAACCTTCGACGAATTAAAAGAATATTGTTATGCCGTTGCAAGCATTGTGGGACTTATCACCATAGAAATTTTTGGTTATAAATTCGAGAGCACAAAGGAATATGCTGTTGACCTCGGCATTGCGCTGCAGATGACAAATATTCTGCGTGATGTAAAAAAAGATGCATCAATGGGAAGAATTTATCTTCCACAAAAAGATATGCGTCGTTTTGGAGTGACCGAGCACGATATTCTCACCGGCAATTATAATCTTCCGTTCATCAATCTGATGAAATTCGAAACAGCCCGTGCGCGTAAGTATTTTCGTCAGGCACGTATGAAACTTGGCAAACATGAACGCTTCACGCTTTTTGCCGCGCAGATCATGGATGCGATATATTTCAGGTTATTGCGTAAGATCGAATTAGCCGAGTTCAACGTCTTCCAAAAGCGCATCACCGTAAGCACTCCGCATAAAGTTTTGATCGCATTTAGGTTTTGGTTTTCCAGCGTGATATTCAGAGAACGAGGCTCCTAACTTCCCTCTTGAGAGGGCTGGGAGTGTGTTCCCCGTATCTTTGCATTACATTATATTCTTACCATTATGAAAGCACTCATTTATTTTATATTTTTACTCATCGCCATACCCGTATTTTCTCAGATCACAATTTCAGGCAAAGTCACCGATGCAAATGGCAACGCACCGATCCTTGCTCATACACATCTGGGCAAATACAATGATGATGAAAAAATGAGTATATCCTCTGAGTGTACAAAGGATGGACACTTTTCTGTCAAAATTCCAAAAGTCGGAATATATTCGCTTCGCATCAGCGCCGTCAATCATCAGGAAATAAGTATTCCACTTATTCTTGAGGAAAAAGATAGGAACATTGAGATCAATGTTCAGCTTCATGCTAATCTATTTAACAAAGAGCCTGAGAAGATCACTGTTATTGGCGATTGGAATAAATTTGCTTTCGCAAGCTCCGAGCAAATGACGCCCGTCCGAGCTACTGAAGATCTGAAATATTACACGTATGAGCGCATTGCTACAGGCGATACGCTCAGCTATCAGCTTATGGGCATAGCCGATGGCGGACATAGTGTCAATGGCACGCAAGCCGATTATTATACCTATGACGGCGGCGGCGATTACCGCTGCGTGATCCGCACTCATAAAGGAGAGAAAGCAACTATCACTTTTGATCTATCGAAAGTGAATTATAATGAGAATAATAACCTTCCGATCGTTGAAATTAAAAATAATAAGTTCCTGAAGAAAGTCTATGAACTGACTCATGCAGTCGAGAAAATGCAACAGGAAGCTATGATTCAGCCTGTCGGTGGCGGTCCGTTAACCATTTCGGTAGAGAAATATAAAGGTCTTCTTACAAATATCAAACAAGGCTATCAGGATGCCGTAAAATCCGGCGATACCAAATTTTCTCAATTTGCTGCTGTGATGCTTGCGAAGGAATTTAATTCTACGGTTGATTTCGGTTCTGATAATGCCGATATGATCATGAAAGCTGTTCCTACAACTTCTCCTTTTTGGGCTATGGCTCCGATGGAAGTAAGTGCAATCACAAGCGCCGGAGATAAAACACTTGGAGAGTCATATAAAAAAGGATTAAAAAATAATCCGGAAAAATCCGTCCGCGCAGTTGTCTATGCCGATGAATTGGAGCAAGCAGTCAAAGCAAACGATACAAAAGAATGGAAGCGGCTTTATTCATTGCTTAAAAATGATTATGGCAACGTTCCGGAAGTTAAATGGACGATCGTGCAAAACAATCCTGATGCCGTTGTGCAAGTCGGAAGATCTGTTCCTTCATTTGAAGTCGCACTTCTTGACGGATCAGGAAAAGTGAGTAATGCTTCTATGCTCGGCAAATATTATATGATAGATTTCTGGGCAACGTGGTGCGGACCTTGCGTACGTGAAATGCCGGCGATCCATAAAGCATACGAAAAATTCAAAGGCAAAAAAGGATTCGAGATCATCTCGCTTTCCATGGATGCTGCCGAATCGCAGATCGCTCCGTTCCGTGCAAAAAAATGGAAGATGCCTTGGCTTCATTCCTTCATCCCGGGAATTTTTGAAGCCGAACTCGCCAAGAAATTCGAAGTTGCAGGAATTCCTAAACCTGTTCTCGTTGGTCCTGACGGCAAGATCCTCGCCATGCAGGAAGATCTGCGCGGAGAAATATTAGAAAAAACACTTGCAAAGTATTTGGGAGAAAGTAATTAAGCAGTCTGAACCATGATTTGGGGGGATTATATGATTAAGAGGGATAGGGGATTCTATCCCAATAAT
>JANYLL010000121.1 GCA_025357895.1 Ignavibacteriota bacterium | reverse complement strand
TATCTTTTTTCTCTTTGTTATATATGTCTTCACTCGGAGCGTAAAGAGGATATCCAGGAAGATCATCGCTATCGTTCACATTCTTCGTATTCTCGGATAGTATCATTTTAAAGATTTGAATGGTGTGTAAATTATTTATTACGCAAAAGCACATACATCGGATGTAGAATGAAAAAGCCCCACCTTTCGGTGAGGCTGTCTCATTCTTAGTTCATTGGACCATTTCCAGTTTTATTCGCAGCCTTCGACGACTTTAACGGCAATGCGTCTATTCAATACGCGTGCTGCCTCAAGTTGTCCAGGTGTTGCATTGGTCGGCTCGTAGACTGCATCATCGCTCGTGCCTAAGCCAACTGTACTCGCGATCTTACTCGGATTTACTCCCTGATCGATAAGCCATTGTTTGATCTTTCGAGCACGCATCTCGGATAGCTCCTGATTACGGGCAACCGTTCCTTCATGACTTGCATGTCCTTGGATCTCGACTTTAAGACCAGGGCACTGATTTACGAGTGTTTTAATATTGCGCAGGTTTTGCAAATTGCCTGGCACACTGGTATTAAATTCGTCGGTGTTCACGATAAAGAGCGTTCCCGGGAAATTATAGATCGTATTCTTTTTTACTTTTTCTTTATAAACCGTATCGGTCTCTCTGATAACAACTGTATCTGCTCTGATGATATTTGTAGTATAAATATTCGTTATGTTTGTCGTACTACTACTACTATGGTCTACATCCTTCTCATGAACAATCATAGGGGCGAAAATGTAATAGCTGAAACCAAGTCCGAAAGTTAGGAATGCATCGTTCTTTGCATCCGGGCTGGTGGAATAATCATCTAAATAATTGGTGTTCGGTAAATGGATTAAGCCTTTGCCGTTGAAGGTGATCTTCTCGGAAATATACATTTCGAAGCCTACACCTGCGACAAAACTAAATACATTCTTAGCTATCGGCGCTCCGGTCTCAGTCACTTGTCTGAGCGAAACATCAGCCGCATTCTTTGGCTCGAAGTTTAGAGCTTCTATACCTGCGATAACGTATGGGACGAATGTTTCTTCCGGGAATACATTATAGGAAAGCATAAGATCCCATCCGCCGACGCGTGTATGGTTTACATCGCCAAGCGCCTCTGCTGCAACCGGAGCCTCATAAGCAATGCTTGTCGGAGTTGCTTTGTATTTCAACTGTCCCGCATTATACGCTGCGTGCAAAGAAAGAAAGTCGAGTATATTCCATCTGATAAAAGCGTCCCCGTGGAAAGCGAACTGGTTATCAGTGAAATCACCGTAATATTTGTTGCCGCCTCCATCAATACCGAAGGAGATACGACCTGCTATGCTTTGCGCTTTTGCCGGATTGCTCGAAAGCATCAACAGCATTGAGCATAGAAGAGCAAGTGCCATTTGAGAAACTGAAGCAAATCTTGTTTGCTTCTTAATGGATGTGAGTAGTTTGTTCATTGTTGTATATTATTATCATTACCGGGGAATTTTATAATTTACCGCATTTTCATACGGCTTGATAACCTCCCGGGGATTTGGCGGTTGTTATGATAGGTGTTAGTGAGCAACATAATGGGGAAAGTAGCTCTATGAATAAGAAATCTAAGGAGTTGGCTCCCTAACACTCTTTACAAATATACAAGGAATATTCCGAAACGGTTTTACACTTTTCCGTGAAAATCGTTGCGCAATATTGAGATAGCCGTTATTTCATTCAAAAAACCTAAAAATCTTAAACCGGTCTTACAAAAAAATGTTTCAATAAATTTTATAGCAATGCAGTGCGTTTTTATATAGGGCTGGAAAATTTTTAAATTTTCCCTCAAACAGTTCATCCATTAGGGAAAAGGGATTAATTGCCATGGGAAATTCAATTTAATAGAGGATCTGAACCCCCATGAATCGATGACGAGAATATCCAAAGAGTCATTATCAACCAAACCACCTGAATTTCTTTGTAGATTTGTATTCTAAAGTTCGCATCTAACGTACCGATTTTTAAACGAAATTATGAAATTTTCTGCAAACATCGCCGATCTTCAGGGTACTCTGCCCAAGGTAACTGCCGTAATTCCAAGCCGTTCGACTCTGGCTCAACTTGAAAATGTCCAGTTTGATCTTAAATCAAAAAAATTAAGTGTCATGGGCACTGATCTTGAGATATGTGTACGCTCAAGTATCGAAGTGGCATCGAAAACCGACGGCTCAATTTCCATCCCTGCCAAACGTCTGGCAGAAATAATCCGGTCACTTCCCGAAGGGGATCTGAATTTTTCTCTTGATAAAGCTACTCGGCGCATCTCTCTTCAAACAGCGCAGGGTAACTATACAATGACTTCTGCCGAGCAAGGCGAACTTCCGGATATGTCCAAGGAGTTCAAGCCTGAAGGCTCGACAACGACGAGCGCAGCGACCCTAAAAAAAATGATCTCGTCCGCCATATTTGCAGCAAGTGCAAATGAATTCCGGGTAGCAATGATGGGTCTGCTCTTTCAGTTTTCTCCTGACGGTACAACGTGTGTTGCAACCGACGGGCACAGACTTGTGAAGATCACGAATCCGGATCTGAAAACCGATACAGAGCGTGACGTCATTGTTCCCGCAAAGGCTGTAAATCTTGTAGGGAAATCGTTTAATGATTCCGACGAGATCACGATCAGTTTCAGTGCAACACAAATTGAATTCAAAAATAATGAGACTTCAATTTTAAGCCGGCTTATCGATGAACAATACCCAAATTATGAAGCCGTTATTCCGCGGGAGAATGAGAAGATGATGACTATATCAAAATCCGCAGTACTTTCATCATTAAAACGCGTAATGATCTTCAGTGATGCTGATACACGTCAGGTGCGTATGCAAATGGGGAAAAATTCTCTTACAATACTTACCGATAATGCCGAAGAAGGGGCTGATGCAAAAGAAGAAATTTCGTGCGATTATAATCACGATGATCTGCTTATCGGCTTCAATGGCAAATTTGTCGAAGAGGCACTTTCTCATGTTGAAGGTGAGGATGTAACCTTCAAATTTTCTACTCCGACCCGCGCCTGTATTATCGAGCCGGTCAAGCAAGCAAAAGAAGAAGTTCTGATGCTTGTGATGCCGGTCAGACTAAATGCGTAAAGTATTTTTTAGTGGGGCGAACTTTTAGTCCGCCCAAATAATGGCGGACTAAGAGTCCGCCCCACTATCATAATGCGAGCGCAAAATTTAACTCTCTCCAACTTCCGCAATCACTCAACAACAAAAATTGAGGGTTTTGCTTCAGGAATAAATGTAATTTCCGGTCAAAACGGAGCTGGAAAAACTTCCATTCTCGAAGCACTCTCTGTAAATGCGCTCACAAAAAGTTTTACTGATGCTGCGGATAATACGCTTGTCCAAACCAGTTCAGGAAAATTTTCTTTGGATGCCCAATTTATTTCGGATCTTGGTGTCGGACTTTATACTCAAATTGAATATTATACCGGTCCGCCTGCAAAGAAAAGCATCTATGTTAATAATGACAGGCTACGCCGTGCAAGCGATCTGATCGGACGGATCCCTGTTGTTGCACTTACTCCTGATGATAAGGTCATTACAGGAGGCTCACCCGAACAGCGCCGGAGGTTCTTAAGTCTTGTGCTCTCACAATCATCGAGGCTCTATCTTGAAGATGAGATAGAATTTCGCAAGGCGCTTCGGCATCGCAATTCGCTTCTTGGAAATCTCAAAGAACGGGGTTCAACACTCCCAAAGGCACAAGCACAACTTGCTCCCTGGACAGAAGTAATAATTGAACGTTCTGCGCGAATTATGAGTCGCCGAGCAGCCTTTGTTACTGAGTTCTCTCCCTTCCTTCTGGAGAGCTATAAACTTGTTTCCGATGCAAGCGAATCCCCTTCTCTGCGATACGCCCCAATGGGTTTTGATCGTCCCGGCGGAACAACACAAGCAATGCGTACTTTTCTGGAAGAAGAATATGCACGTCGTGAATTGGAAGAATTGAAGCGAGGCATGTCGCTCATAGGCGCACATCGGGATGAACTTGTTATCATGATCGCATCTGAACGCGAAGCAAAACGTTTTGCTTCACAGGGTCAGCATAAATCATTACTCGTTGCAATGAAGCTGGCTGAATTTAATTACCTTCGTGATGCTACTAACGAAACACCCATCCTTCTTCTCGATGATGTGTTCAGCGAACTTGACGCTTCACGATCGAAAAGATTATTAGAGCTGATTGCAAGCGGTAAATTTGGACAAACATTTATTTCTTCTACAACACGTGAAAATTTCGATGCCATGATAGATTTTTCTTCCAACCAACACCGGCTCTTTGTTGTTGGGAATGGCGCTGTCATTAACAGTTAGAATATGATAGCGTGGGACGGATTTTAATCCGTCCGGCTTGTTTTATCTTACACTGACGGACTAAAGTCCGTCCCACTAAAAACTCAATCCCTTAATTCCTTGAAGCTTCCGCAAAATATATCAAATGTTCTCTCCCGAATGCTCAGAGATACAGGCATGGAGGAGACTGCAAAAAAATATGAAGCTATTACAAAATGGGAAGAAATCGTCGGGCCGAAAGTTGCAACCGTGACAATTCCTGAACGAGTATCTCATGGCAATCTTATCGTGAAGGTTACCTCATCTGTCTGGAAATATGAACTGACAATGCGCAAACAGGAGATCTTACAGAAGATCCATCAGGTCACGGGATCTCTTGAAATAAAGGATATTCAATGGAAATAAAATCCGGGCATTCCGCCAAAGGCTGAGCCGCTTATGTTGAAACACGGAGTCTCTCGCCATCGTAACGGTCTTACAACCATCATGAAACTCAGCAGATATATTTTTCTTGTAATTTTCGCAGGAATATCCTTTCCAACGAGTCAAACTTTTGCTCAAAAAAAATGGCCGGGTGTCGTTCTTTATTTTATAGACATCAATGGAATTACCGGAAACTTCATTATTGATCCGGTCGTCAGGATTACAAAAGATAAGTTTTCTTACCCAGTGCCTACTCCGCCGGAAGCATTTGAAGGATCGGATGCGGAAAGCCGACTTGAAGGCTACTTCAATCGTTTTTGCAAGGAAGAGTACAAGCAAGACAGAAAACTTGAACTTTTTATTGATGGAAATAAAAGTGGTTCAGTAAAAATTACAACAGTTGATTCGCTTCATAGCTGCTCTCCTGTAGTTTCAGAAGTGCATATCTCATATTTAGATTCTGCCAATCTTCATTTCACTGGTCACGGACTTGTCCTTGCCTCGCCGAAACA
The DNA here is from genome assembly GCA_025357895.1 of Ignavibacteriota bacterium. Lineage (GTDB taxonomy): Bacteria > Bacteroidota > Ignavibacteria > Palsa-1295 > Palsa-1295 > PALSA-1296. The sequence continues at coordinate 1,161 of JANYLL010000121.1, read as the reverse complement.
AAAAAAAACTATTCTTAATTTTCCATTCGATTCGATAACTGAAAATTCATTATATGCCTATGCACAAAGTGTCTTTCTCAGTCATGGAGTCAATAAGGGGTTGATTGAAAAAGTAGAAGCGAAAGATGTACGGGCAGTTGATATTGACGGAGACGGAAAGCCCGAATACCTTGTAAGTTATATGATCATCGGAGAAGAGGTTAAGCGCGGTGATTACGAACCGAATATGCAGTATTCCCTTACCATGATTCTTAAACCTACACCGAACGGAGGGTTCAAACAACTTTTTTTACACTACCCTGACCCGGGAATTCCGGACGAATCACATTATTATAGATTTGGCGATGTCATTGATCTCGATAATGATGGCAATTGCGAAGTAATCATTCAAAAGCGAAACTACTCAAGTTGGGATTATATACTCCTAAAGAAAAAAGGTGATGTCTGGATAGAGGTCTATGAAGGTGCCGGAGGCGGTTGTTAAACCTATGTAGAATGTAAAATGTAATTTTTTTCTCTTTTTCGATCCCATGCGTTCCATTTCTTTTTTTTACGTACTATTTTTTTTGCTTGGGTTGCAAACCTCCATTGCTCAAAGTTCTGCCGAGGTACATTTAACGGGTATTATTAAAAGCAAAGAAAGTGGTGAAGCCATTGCGCGCGCATCGGTGAGTATTATCGGAACTCAGCACGGAACAATTGCAAATAAAGATGGAAGATTCAGTATTGCTCTTGATCCGGGGAAGTCTTATAGACTCCGAATCAGAGCAATAGGATATAAACCCGATACTCTCCCAATTATCCTCAACTCTTCTGAAGAAAGAACTATCTCGCTTTCTATTGAGCCTATTGTTGGAAAGGAGATCGTTGTCTCCGGCGATGCCAGTCGTATCGAGGCTCGACGCATAATGCACGAAGTAATTCGTAGAAAAAAAGAATGGCAAGCGAAATTGAATAATTATAAATGTTCTGCATACTCCCGCTGGAATCTCCGCTCACTCAGCGGTGGCGATACGACCGTTCAATCTGTTCTTGAATCCATTGCCGATTGTTTTTTTCTACGAATTACTTCGTGCATTATGCGCCATGCCTCGATACGACTGGCATCGCCGGAGACAACGATCTCCTTTCCAACAATAGGCTCAATAGAAAGCGAGATAG
>JANYLL010000115.1 GCA_025357895.1 Ignavibacteriota bacterium | reverse complement strand
AAAATAGATTTCCTATTTCCGCCGTCTTCTTTGTTAAGTTCTAAGACAGCATGGCTAGTTGTGCCTGAACCCGCAAATGAATCTAGTACAAGTGAATCTTTATCGGTTGCAATGCGCAGCTGTGCTACTCCCGATAATGGAAGAGCAAAAAGTAATAGCACAAATGCCATAACCTTAAACATGATGAGCGTGATATCAGAAAATAGATCTTCTAATATAACACTATGACACGGTAAAAGTTACGTTTGTGACAAATACTAACGAGAATAGCCCATTATCCATAGGATCATAGGAAAAATTTGGAATTAGGACTTCTCCGTATAATATGACTTATAGGTCATCATTAGACTACTTCAATACCTCGACTTTAGTGCTCTCCACCTTTCCACAAGCCTTGACCTCGATAAAATAACTGCCAGCAGAAAATCCGCTCAGCTCAAGTGACACTTCCTGATGACCGGACTCTTCTTCTTTCTGCTGAATCTCTTGTATTTTCTCGCCGATAACATTATAAACAGTGATTCCAACTGCCGATGCCTTCGGAAGATCGTATCCGAAAGTAATATTTTTTGAAGCAGGATTAGGATATGTGATCAGGGTAAGCGGAGAGTTTACATAAGAAGAATTTTCCTGAACACCGGAAGCAGCGCTTAGCTTCACCACCCAAATATCCTCAAATCCGGTTTTTCCATGAAGTCCGGAAACATCTCCATCTGTTGAACGTGTAGTACCGGCAAAAATAAAACCGTTATCTGAAGTATGTAGAAGAGAATTTCCGTACTCTTTATTCGTCCCGCCATAACATTTTTGCCACAAAATATTTCCTGACGAATTAAGTTTTACAAGCCATGCATCGGCTTGTTGCCCATGCAATCCGGAAACATCTCCATCAGTTGAAGTAGTATATCCCAAGAAAATATAGCCCCCATCGGAAGTTTGGATTATCGGACCTGCACCGTCATTTTCATGTCCTCCGAGGCATTTTTGCCACTGAATATTTCCGGAAGAATCCAGCTTTACTACCCATGCATCATAATTTCCTTTCCCTGAAATTATAGTATCGGTTTCACGAATTGTAGTATCAGGATGGTGATGGCCTGAAACATCTCCATCAACTGAAGCAGTCGTTCCGGTTACAATATATCCATGATCGGAAGTTTGAAGAATTGAGCGTAATACGTCATGATCTGTTCCACCGAGGCATTTCTGCCACTGTAATTTGCCAGACTGGCTTAACTTTACGACCCAACCATCAAAAGGCAAATTACTTTGACTTGTCCATATTCCATGCTGACCAACAACATCCTTATTTGAAGAAGAAGTATATCCGGCAATAGCATAGCCGCTATCGGGGGTTTGGATCACAGTACTTGCAAAGTCCTGACCATCAGTTCCGCCGAAACAATTCTGCCATTCGATATTTCCAAAATCACTGAGCTTGCAAATCCATAATTGACCATGATGCGGAAATGAAAGATCTCCATCATGCGAGCCTGCCGATCCGGTAAATAAATATCCGCCACCGAAAGTTGCGATGATAGAACTTGCTCCATCACCGTCAATTCCTCCTATACATTTTTTCCAGTCAATATTGCCAGTAGAACTAAGTTTTACGATCCAGGCATCATCTTGTAGAAATTTGTTAACCGTTGTATCAATGTGCAATCCCGAAACATCGCCATCTATAGAATTAGAATAACCTGCTATAATAAATCCACTATCAGGTGTTTGGAGTACCGTACCAGGTCTATCCTCACCCTTCCCACCGAGGCATTTCTGCCATTCTATCGTACCTGAAGAGTTTAACTTTACAAACCAAATGTCGGCCGTTACATATCCATGAGTGCCTGTGGTGTCCGTATGGGTTCCTTGCACATCTCCATCGGCAGAATTGATAGTGGTAGTCCATCCCACCGCTGCGTATCCGCCATCAAATGTTTGAATGATGGAATATCCTTCATCACTTTGTGTTCCTCCAAGGCATTTCTGCCATAAGATTGTAGGAGCAGATTGTGCAAAAAGCAAATTTGAAAATGAAAAGAGGACTGCAAATAAAAGCAGCGATAAAGTCGCACTTGATCTTTGCATGATATTGTTTTTCTGTGCTTTCATACATCAAAGCAATGGGTGGAAAAATCCTATGCAAGTTGAAGCCGGAATGAAGAGGAATGATTCCGAAGAAGTTTGGTATGGAGAATAGACGGGCGGACTAAGAGTCCGCCCCACTGGACAATTTAAAAATCTTACTACGGCAGCATCGCCTTGTATCTCTGATATCCTGCACTATTCAATTGCGCTTCTGTCGGCGGAGGAAGATTGGCTTTTTGGGCTTGAGCATTCGTTGCATTTAAGCGTTCCTGTGAAGGCGGATGCGTCAAAAAAAGTTTTGAGAGTTCGCTTGGTGGACGGCTGTTACCGCCGGCAAGGGTCTTGATCATAAAAAATTTGATCGCTGCCGGATACCACGATCTTCCGGGAAGCTGGTAAAGATCAATAAAAGAATTTGCATCCGCTTCGGTTTCATCGGCTCTGCTGAATTGCAGCATCGTCAGACTTTCTGCGCCCCTGGCAAGTCCTGCAGCGATCTGTCCGGCAAGTGAGGGATTATTTCCTAATGCTAATTGCGTAATAGCATCGAGTCCGTATTGCTTTGTCATTTGCTGCGTGCTATGACGGTGATCTGCATGAGTGATCTCATGCGCTAAAATACCGACAAGGGTCGCTTCGTTGTCCACGTATTTCATCAATCCGGTATAGACATAAATCGGTCCGCCGGGAAGCGTAAAGGCATTGACGGTTTTATCATCCTGTACAAGCGTCACGGAATAATTGAAATCTTTATTGATCACATTCGGCGATGAGATGATCCTATTGACCAATCCCTGCACATAATTGCGAAGCGTCGGGTTATTGAGCACGGGATATTCCGCCGGCCGTTTTGCGATCTCCGCCTGTACCTGCTGACCAAGCTGCACATCCTGCGATTTCGAATAGAGATTTACGCCGCTGCCGCCGCAGCCTAACTGCGAAAATCCAAGCGCTATTAAAAAGAAAAATATAATACGCTGAGTTTTTAGTGTTTTCATATTTGTAGAAAAAAAGGTTAAATTGGGGAAGGTAAAAAAAGGGAGAGCTGTATTCTAGGTAAATAACAGTAATTTTTTATTTAGAGTTGCGGGTTCAAAGTAACGGTAGTGGCTCAGTTTGAAAATGGCTAAAATACTTTATGTCGTTAAGGGACATATAGAAATAGTTATCCGATAGTTTTGCCATAATCATCTGTGGTCATTTTATCAAATTTCTTGCCATATTTTTTACGGTCATAAATCTGCATTGGTATAAATCCTAACGCTAAAACCACTACAAACCCAATGAAACTAAAAAAAGCAAGGGCGACAATAGAGAGGATAATAATAATTATTGAAGCCGTCCAATGAATAGGGGTTTCTTTTGACTTTTCCGATACAGGTTGATTATTCATGTCACAAAGATACGACAAAAAAGCCCGAATCTTCGGGCTTTTTTAAAAGTAAGTTATTCCAGCAAATCCACCAAATCCCCTATATCCCAAAGCCTCTTCGTTACGCCCGCTTCCATACCCGGAGTACAGCGTAAGGTTTGATGAATCCTTACGAAGTTATAGTGCATGAAGTAAAGGGCTATTGCGGCAACATGGTATTCCATCTTCTTTGAAGAAGCATTTGTTAAGCGGGTGAAGCGACGCATTCCCATTCTCATTGAAAGATTTTGTCTTTCTACATAGCTTGTAGAAATATCTTTCTTCACCGGACGACCTGTTACAACGTGCTTTTTAATGTTCGTGCATTCAGCAGGGGAATACTTGTGGTCAGTATCAAAGTTGCCGTACAACTTAATGATTTGTCCAAACTCAATCTCTCCCTGAAATGCAACTTCAACAGCAGTACGATAAGCGGCAAATCCATCCGTTGAAAGTTGAATCCTTTTGGAGAGACGGCTTTTCAAATCTTTCATAAAAGACATGGCACACTGTAACGTTCTTTCGCCAATAGCATACGAAATAATAAGTTTGTTATCAGCATCTAAAGCAGTCCAAGTCCAAACGCTTCCAACGCCCATTCCGATTTCATTCATTGACATATTTTTGTCTTTTTTTCCGATGAACGACCAGATTTCATCGCATTGCACTTTGAATGTTTTATCCAAGTTGCGAACGTGTTCATCATGGTATTGCTCACATACTTCGCCGATCTCTAAGAGAAGTTTAGAAACAGTGTTGCGCGAAACGTCTGCCATACGAGCAGTAGCACGAAGGGACATTCCCTCGGTGAGGCACTTCACAATTTCAATCTGTTTTTCTCTCGGTAACTTGTTCATTGTAGTATGTAGTTCGTTAACGTTATATTAAACGTTCGCGGGCAAGCATAAGTTTCATTTTGAATAAATTTAATTTTCCCTTTTTTTTTTGAAAATGTCGTATTTTTGCCTTACTTTGTAACC
>JANYLL010000054.1 GCA_025357895.1 Ignavibacteriota bacterium | reverse complement strand
ATACGAAGTTTTCTAAAAATATTCATAGTAATTTTGAGATTAAGAAGAAAATGTGACAAAACACAATTAATTAAAAAGACAATACACCATCAGATGCTGTACCCCAACAGAAAATAAATGTGCTTAAATGAAAGCATCTTTCATAGGCTTTAGTTTCCCAAAATTGCAAAAATTTCCAATTATTGCAGAAATGTGAGTATCTAACTAGTGAAATAATGAAAAAAACCTGAAACTGACCTCAAATACCTTCTTACATTGCGGCTTTACTCATTTCGTGATCCCTATAGAGCTTTCCTACTTCTGCGCCGATTGTAAATACAAGTCCGACGTAATATGCCCAAAGAGCGATAGCAACAAAGAATGCGTAAGCTCCATAAACTGCCCCTAAATTGGAAATTTTATCTAAATAAAAAACAAAGATGTATTTCATTATTTCAATAAGCCCGACCGTGACAATCGTCGAGAGGATTGAGACCCGCCAGGGAATGCGCTTATGCGGAAGAGAGTGGAACAGATAAAGGAAAAGCAAGAGTGAAATACCTATAGGCAACAAGTAAGAGATCGTGCTATGAATGAATGAAGAAAGGAATTCCGGCAAAATTTCATAGCTGATTTTATGCATAGCCGTAACAAGCGGATTGAAAAGAATGATAAGTAGTAAAAAGAAAGAGACGACAAAGATCATGCCGATATCCTTGATCTTTAATACTGCCATATTATGGTGGGTAGGAATTTTAAAAATACTATTTACGGTTGACCGAAGCGAGGAAACTAAGGCACTTGCAAGCCAAAGCAAGACAAGCAATGCGATAATGCCGGGAAGATAGGATACATTTGAAACATACGCAAACTGTGTTTGCACCCAATCTTTGAGTGCCTGTCCATAACTTTCGATCGGCATTCCACGCTGGATATATTCAAACACTGCCTGCTTCGCACTGTCATTATTTTGAAGAATAAGGGAAAATATCTGGAAAAGGATCAGCGAAAGCGGAATGATACACAGTAGCACATTGAATGCAATGCCGGAAGCAAAGATAAAGCAATGATCTTCATCAAGACCGTTCCATAAGCCTTTCGAATAATATCTGAGGTGTTCCTTAAATGAGCGTATCGGATGTATCAAGAAGTCTTTAGTCTTTAGTCGTTAGTTATTATCAGAGTAGAGAACGCATTTGGTTGCAATGAAGAATCCCGAGATGCATAAATTCCATTTCACATTAAGGGGATTTTTTACTTCATTTTTGTTTAGAATGACATCTTCCAGGAATTCTGCGACTAATGATATTCACAGACTGTTTGCATTCTCATAATGTAATAATTTCAGTAATTCCAACAATCCCCTAGATCTTAGTTCAGATAACGTTGCAAGCTACAATAGGATCAGATATTCTTTATGCAAAGCAATTGCTCATTGCCGGCGAACTTGTTGCAATACCTACTGAAACAGTTTATGGCTTGGCAGCGAATGCATTAGATGCGGAATCTGTCGCAAATATTTTTATTGCAAAAGACCGTCCGCATTTTGACCCGCTGATCGTTCATGTAAAATCGGTTGAGGCAATTAATGATTATGTAATTGATATTCCCCAATGGGCAGAAAAACTCGCTGCGGAATTTATGCCCGGTCCGCTTACACTTGTTTTGAAAAAGAAAGATTGCATTCCGGACATTGTAACTTCAGGATTTGCTACCGTCGGCATACGTATTCCGAAACATCCTCTGATACATGAGCTTCTTGCGAAATTAGATTTTCCGCTTGCCGCTCCGAGCGCTAATCCATTCGGATATATCAGTCCGACTTCTGCGCAGCATGTGTATGACCAGCTAAATGGAAAGATACCATATATAATAGATGGCGGAGTTTGCAGCGTCGGCATCGAATCTACGATCGTCGGCGAAGTTGATGAAAAACCGGTTATTCTCAGACTTGGCGGAACAGCGCCTGAAGATATTTGGAAGATCATCGGAAAATGTGAGGTGCGAACAAATTCATCATCGAATCCGATAAATCCCGGAAGTCTTGAGCATCATTATGCTCCGAAGCATAAGCTTGTTTTCGGGGAAATGAATTTTTCAGGATATGATGTAAATGAGATCGGAATTATTTCATTCCAAAAAGAATATGCAGATATTCCCAAAGAACAGCAATACATACTCTCGCCAAGCGCCGATCTACGCGAAGCAGCGCAGAAAATCTTTTCTGCAATGCGCTCACTCGATGGAATGGATATTAAAATTATATTCGCCGAACACTTCCCGGATGTTGGATTGGGAAGAGCGATAAATGACAGGTTGAAAAGAGCTTCAGCTTAGTAAATTCAAAAGTCAAAATGAAGAATTTAGTTTTGACTTTTAACTTTTAAATTTTTACTTTACTTTCCGTGGTATTTTTGCATCCATTACTATAATCACTACTTCATTATTCATGGCAACTAAAACACCAATTACTATTGCTCGCGGAGACGGTATCGGACCGGAGATCATGCAGGCAACCCTTGATATTATCACTGCTGCAGGTGCACAACTCGATATTGATGAGATCCAGATCGGCGAGCAGCTTTACTTAAAAGGAATCAATACAGGTATCGAACCAAGTGCATGGGAATCCCTGCGCCGTACAAAAATTTTCCTGAAAGCTCCGATCACCACTCCGCAAGGAGGAGGGTATAAAAGTTTGAATGTTACGGCGCGCAAAGTGCTTGGGCTATATGCAAATGTCCGTCCATGCGTAAGCTATTCTCCGTATGTTGCAACGAAGCATCCAATCATGGATCTTGTTATCGTTCGAGAGAACGAAGAAGATCTTTATGCCGGCATTGAGCATCGCCAGACGAATCAGGTGTTTCAGGCATTGAAGCTTATTTCGCGCCCGGGTTCGGAAAAAATTATCCGCTACGCTTTTGAATATGCCCGCACCAACGGCAGAAAAAAAGTAACGTGCTTCATGAAAGATAATATCATGAAATTGACGGACGGTCTTTTCCATAAAATATTCGATGAGATCGCTGCCGAATACCCTGATATCGTGAACGAAAATTGGATCGTTGATATCGGCGCTGCGAAGATGGCGGATACTCCGGAAAATTTTGATGTTATTGTGATGCCGAATCTCTACGGTGATATTCTTTCCGATGTCGCTGCGCAGATCGCTGGTTCTGTGGGGTTGGCAGGATCTGCAAATATCGGCGAATCGGCTTCGATGTTCGAAGCAATTCACGGCTCTGCTCCGCGCCGTGCGAATCAGAATCTTGCAAATCCTTCGGGACTCTTGCTTGGTTCGGTGATGATGCTTGTGCATATCGGTCAAGCCGATATAGCAGGTAAGGTGCACAATGCATGGCTTCGTACATTAGAAGATGGTGTGCATACCTACGATATATTTAAAGAAGGTGTAAGCAAAGAGAAAGTAGGTACAAAACAATTTGCCGAAGCCGTTATCAAACGCATCGGACAAAATCCGCAAATTCTAAAAGTTCGCGATTACAGCAAAGCGAATGAGGCAATGAAACTTGGCGTCACAGCAAAATCAAGTTACAAAGCGAAAAAAGAATTGATCGGCGTTGATATTTTCTTAGATTATTCCGGCGCTGATCCGATGAAGATCGGCGGCGATATGGCAACCATATCAAGCGGCAATCTTGCGCTTTCACTTGTTGAAAATAAAGGCGTGAAAGTTTATCCGAATGGGCAACCCGTTGCATCGCACACCGATTTCTGGTGCTGCCGCTTCTTGACAAGCGATAATAAACCCTGCACATACAATCAAGTCCACGAAATCGTCGGCAAGATCAGTGCCGCAGGATATGATGTAGTGAAATTAGAAAATCTTTCAACCTTCGATGGAGAAAAAGGATTTTCGAGTTTGAATTAAGAGGTTGTTTCGTAGGTGCGAGGCATTGCCTCGCCTAAGAATATTTCAATCATCGTAGGGGTCAGGCAGTGTCTACCCCTACGAAATAGGAATAAAATATTATGAAAGAAATAGAAAAATTCGAAGACTTAGAAGTCTGGCAGGCAGGGATGGAGTTAGTCCAGGAAATTTACGGGCTGACGGAAAAATATCCTGTTGATGAAAAACCTGCGCTTTCATCGCAGATGCGTACCGCTGCAATTAAAATTCCGGCGAAGATCGCTGCAGCGGCAAGTTGTGGAAATATAAAAATTTCGTTATGGTATCTCTCTATCTCGCACGGTCTTTTATCATCGCTTGAATCGTACCTGACACTTTCAATCCGTCTGAAATACGTTCCGAAGGTGGAAGCTGCACCCATCATGGAAAAATGCAAATCCATCGAGAGGATGATCGATGAATTGATCTTATCCTAACCCCTATTAAAAAAAGGATTTTTAGGATAAAAAAACGAAAAAGTGTATGCGGAGAATCCTTTAAATCCAGGTCAAGCTTGCTCTAACGCTTCTTCGAGTAATTGCTTCCTATATAAATCATGATACGCTCCTCCTAGTTTAAGCAATTCTTCGTGCGTACCTTGCTCAATAATTCTGCCTTCATCTAAAACGACGATCTCATCAGCATTTTTTACTGTAGAAATTCTATGGCTGATGATGATGCTTGTTCTCTCCTTCATGATCTGCCGCAAGTTCGAAAGAATTTTTTCTTCCGTTGCTGTATCAACAGCGCTCATTGCATCGTCTAAGATCAGAATATTCGGATCGCGTGCTAATGCCCTTGATAATGCGGTGCGTTGTTTCTGTCCGCCGCTTAAAGTTAAGCCGCGCTCGCCGACGATGGTTTGCAAATGATGGGGGAAAGAAGAAATGTCTGCGTAAATTTCTGCCGATTGCGCTGCGCTTGCAACTTCCCCTTCCGTACCTGCTTCAAGCCCGAAGGAAATATTTTCGTGGATCGTATCAGAAAATAAAAAAGATTCCTGCGGTACCATACCAATATTTTTTCTTAATACAGATAG
>JANYLL010000051.1 GCA_025357895.1 Ignavibacteriota bacterium | reverse complement strand
TTTCATTGGCAATATAGCAATCGGCAATAACTGTTTTGTCATTTTGATTTGTTTTAATCCTTGTAGTACAAGGGCATGGACAATCTGTTATCTTCACAGTTATTGAATCATTTATTTTCGACGTTAATGTGTCCGGTAATTTCCAAAAGTTCACACTATCGGCAAGGTGAAGAATTTTTTGCTGCTCTTCTTCAGTAAAAAAAAACTTTAAGGTTTGGATTTCAAAAAAACTCCCGTCAGGCACATAAGTACTATCGAAAGTATTTAAGTGCTCTCCGTAGGATTCCCTTATATCGACCTGAAGGGGAGTAATTGATTTAGAACAACCACATAGAACGACGAGCAATATTATTCGAAGATTCTTCATATAATTTTGTAACAATATCTTTGGAAAAATGTGCATTTTCGGAGACGAATTTTCCGTTTGCTTTGTTAAGTTGCCCGTTCACTTAATTTTTGTTTGTGTCTGACATTATTTTTTGGATACTTGCCTCGGGCGCGATCATCTCAGCGCTTTTGATGGTAACTCGTAAAAGTGCAGTGCCAAGTGCGCTTATGCTTGTCGTTACGTTCTGCTTTCTTGCCGCGCTTTATCTTACCTTGAATGCGCAATTCCTTGCCGTCGTGCAAGTAACGGTGTATGCCGGAGCGATCATGGTGCTTGTGGTTTTCGTGATCATGCTTTTGAATATTCGCAACGAAAAATATTCGCTTACCGCAAATTGGAAAACAATGATCGGCGTTCTCTGTGTTGCAGGAATTCTTGCGCAGATCGTTGCAATGTTCATCATGGCAAGCGATAAATTGCCGAATCAAATGAATGCCAAAGCACTTGAACTCGGAACAGTAGAATCTGTCGGCATGAAGCTTTATACAAGCTATGCATTTCCGTTCGAGATGGCTTCGATCATTCTGATCGCTGCCGCTGTCGGAGCAATAGTACTTGCGAAAAAGAAATTAACGTAGTATGTCATCACTTTCAAATTATCTTATCGTCTCTGCTATCTTATTTATGATTGGCGCAGGCGGGGTGATGTTCCGCAAGAACGTCATCGTCATCTTCATGTGCATAGAGCTAATGCTCAATGCCGTGAACCTGACGCTTATCGCATTTTCACAATTCATGGGCGATCAATCAGGACAGATTCTCGTCTTTTTCGTCATGACCGTCGCTGCAGCAGAAGCGGCAGTAGGACTTGCGATCGTGATCTCTGTTTATCGCAATAAAGAGACGGTGGAGATTGATAAGCTGAATTTGTTAAAAGGATAATGCGTGTCATTGCAAGGAGGGCTTGAGTCCTAGAAAGCAATGATATATGCTAAAGATGAACGACTGAAGACTAACGAATAATTTTGACTCAACTCATTCCATATATTGTTGCAGCACCACTGATAGGTTTTCTTACCAACGGATTTTTTGGCGGCAAATATAAAAACAAAGCTATTGCCGGATGGATCGGTACGCTCGCTGTTACGATCAGTTTTATTATTGCCTGCGGAGTTTTTGCTGAGATGCTTTCGCGCTCACCTGAAGAACGCGCAATTCATTATAAACTTTTAGACTGGATAAATGTCGGCAACGTGAATGTCGGAATTTCCTATCTTATCGATCAGCTTTCCATAATTTTCATCCTGGTCATTACCGGAGTCGGCGCGCTGATCCATTTATATTCTACCGGATATATGAAGGGCGATCCGGGATATGCGCGCTTCTTCACCTATCTCAATCTTTTCATCGTGATGATGCTTCAGCTGGTGATGGCAGATAACTATCTGCTCACATTCTTAGGCTGGGAAGGTGTCGGGCTTTGCAGTTATCTTCTTATCGGTTTCTGGTTTGAGGAAAATAAAAATAATGATGCTGCAAAAAAAGCATTTATTGTAAATCGTATTGGGGATTTCGGATTTCTTGTTGCCATGGGCATCATGCTTGTTGCATTCGGTTCGCTGAATTTCAGCGATGTCTTTTCATCAGCAAGCGGAATGGCAAGCGGAAGTACGACGCTTGTCATCATTACGATGATGCTCTTTCTCGGCTGCACAGGTAAGAGCGCGCAAATTCCGCTTTACATCTGGCTCCCAGATGCAATGGCAGGACCTAC
>JANYLL010000037.1 GCA_025357895.1 Ignavibacteriota bacterium | reverse complement strand
TTAGCAATTTCAAATCTTAATTTTGCTTCCAGAACTTCCAGTAAGTAATTTTTAAAATTTAGTTTTCCAGAAAAAGAAAAAGTAGAATCCCCGTATTGAGAAGTATCTGCCCAATGGAACTTCTCATTGGGATTAACATGATCAAAACCACCTTTAATAAAAGTGCAGGATGAACTTCTTGACGCTTCAAATGGAATATCTGTTTTCAAACTATCATTCATAAGAATGTCCATTCGCCAATTTACAAACCATCTGATTCCAAACGTAAAAAAATATTGCCTAAAATGTCCTGTGTCTATTAATTGATAAAATAGTCTATCCATCCCTAAATAGAATATACTCAATATCTTATTATTGCTCATCCCATTCAAATTTTTCACAATTACCCCTCCCCCAGCCCCTTTCCCGCTATCCGGCAAATCGCAAATAATCAGCGAATCGCTCCAGGATACTACACCGAGAGTTGTATCTTCAATAGTAACTGTGCCGGGTGCATTTCCGAAGGAGCCATGGATTTGTAATTCGCTTTTTGCTTCGTCGCACATAAGGTAGGATATAGAAGGCTGTTGGGCATGGAGGATTGCAGAGCAGAAAAATATTAGGATGGCAAGGATGTATTTCATGGAACAAAAATACAACAGAAACGAAGAACTTGCATAAAGGGATGAATTTATGACCTATCGGAACTTGTTACAATTTAGAAAAGGTTACATAGATACAATGACACTAACAACCTACATCGAACAAGATTCTGAAACCGGAATGTATATAGGGGTCATTCCAGGTATTCCGGGTGCGCATTCTCAGGCAGAGACCCGTGAGGAACTTACAGAGAATATGAAGGAAGTCCTCGAACTTTGTTTTGAAGAGCAGCCTGAGTTATTCATTGACATCCCTCAATTTATCGGTACTGAAGAAGTCGAACTCGCTGCATGAGCCGTTTGCCGATGCTTGATTTCCGAAGGGTGGATAAGCTCCTTCACTATCTTGGCTTCGAACAAACCCGTCAAAAAGGAAGCCACGTCTTTTTCAGACACCCTGATGGAAGGACAACGACCGTGCCTTTCCATAAAAGCAGGGATATTACTCGCCCGCTATTAAGAGAAATTTTGAGAGAGATCGAAATTGAGCCTGATGACCTCGAAAGAATTTTATCTGAGATCTAAAAAAATTATCTTCTTTGTGATGACGCCTTTAGGAGTCTGCAAAACTAAAATTCCGAACTGCGGAGTAATACCGCTTGCATCGAATGTGTAATTTCCCGGAGTATCAATATTTATTTTCTCGTGCTTGAGTAATCTGCCGTCGATGGAGTAGAGCGAGGCAGTGGTTGAGCCGAGAGGGGATAAGGAAATGATTTTTATTACCTTGAGCATATCGGAGAAAATTATCAAACTATCCACTTTGGATTGAAGCGCAACATTATTTCTGGTCGCAGGTGGGAATGTCATCGACCCGCTATAATCAACGACATAAATTCCGTACGGTGAGCCTGGAAGAGTATCTTCTGTTGTAGGCTTTATTGTTCCAAATATATCATATCCAATTATTTTTGGAGCCAAGTTGATATTGTTAACATAATCGCTGTGACCAAAGTAGATAAGTCTTAAATAAAAGATTGAGTTTATTGGATCAATAGTCCCAGAAACTGACATGGTGGAATCTTTAAGTTCCGAACTATCCATCCATGCCATATTAATTGAATTTCGTGATTCTGACCCTTTTGAAGATTTAGAAATTTCAAATGGAAATGGTGATGAATTTGCAATAGATGATAAATCTGCACGCCAATTACATTTCCAAATATCAATGTCATAGAGGGTCCAAAAGCCTTTTGATTGTTGTGTCCAATAATGATTTGTAATATTTATATTTACGATACTTAATACGGACGATTTACTTAAACCACTCAAGGTTTTCACAATAACATTTCCTCCTGCTCCTTTCCCGCTATCAGGAAGATTGCAAATAATAAGCGAGTCACTCCATGAAACAATATCAAGTGTCGTATCTTCAATAGTAACTGTGCCCGGAGTATTTCCGAAGGAGCCGTGAATTTGCAATTGGCTTTTTGCTTCGTCGCACATGAGGTAATCTATTACTGGCTGCTGGGCATGAAGGATTGCAGAGCAGAAAAATATTAGGATGGCAATACTGTATTTCATGATACGAAAATACAACAATTTTCCTGAAATTCATTATAGGGGATGAAAAATTGCCCTATTGCTAATATTTAATCCAGATTCCGCAAAATCAATTCTAATTCCTCTTCTGATTCAATGCGGACTTCGCGGGCTTTGGCTCCATCGGATGGACCGATGATACCGACTCGTTCGAGTTCATCAACGATTCTTGCAGCGCGCGAATAACCAATTTTGAGACGGCGCTGCAGCATAGAGGTTGAACCTTGTTTGTTGCGGAAAAAGCACCATGCCGCTTCTTCAAAAAGCTCATCGTATTCGCCGTCATCATTTCCGCTCGATGTGCCGCC
>JANYLL010000017.1 GCA_025357895.1 Ignavibacteriota bacterium | reverse complement strand
CGCAGACCTAAATACTTTCAAGCGCTCCCCATTAGGAAGTATTGCAACTGCCGTCGGATAGGGCGAAAGCCCTCTGATCTTATTATGAACTTGCGCTGCTGAGCGAGTAAAATCAAGAATACAATCTTCCGGAAATATTTTCGGTGCCCTTGTTGCTTCTCCTGATTGAGGGCGTGGTCTAAGGCTGGCATTTGAAAGCCCGATAATCGTCTCAAAAGCAAGTTCTGCTCCTACTATCATTAATTTATCATGCAATTCGCCGACAGTTTCGTGATTGCTGATTTGAACTTCTCTCTGCAATAAAATATTTCCGGAATCAACTTTTTCATTCAATAAAAAAGTTGTTACGCCGGTCTCTTTCTCGCCATTAATGATCGCCCAATTCATTGGTGCTGCTCCACGGTATTTTGGCAGAAGCGAAGTATGAATATTAAATGCTCCGAGTTTCGGCATCGTAAAAACTTCAGGAGGCAATATCTTATATGCAACAATACAAAAAATATCTGCCTGAAAACTGCGAAGCTGATCAAGGAATTTCTCATCCTTAAGTTTTTCAGGAGCAAGAATCGGGATGGCAAGCTTTTGTGCTGTTTCCTGCATCACCATCGGCTGAGTTTTTAAACCTCGCCCTTGTTGTTTTTCCGGAGTAGTTACGACTGCAACAACATTTTCTCCGGCTTTCACCACATATTCCAAAATGAATGCAGCGAAAGAAGGTGTGCCGAAAAAAACGATACGCGGACCGGATGAAATGTTTGCCATCAGGCAAGTTTCGATTTAAGCTCCATGATCACCGGAACAGGAGACGGATCTACGCCGGCAAGAATTGCAAGATAATAGCTTGTCCAATCAGCAAGTGCGATAAGGCTGAACATCCGAGCCATTAATGAATTTCCCTGGCTGCTGCATTCTTTTACTTCCACCCCTTTGCTCGCAAGAACTTCACGCAATATCCCAAAACGTTTTGTCACTTGTGAATGCTCATCTTGTTGCGAGCGTAAAAATATCACCTGAAATTTATCCTGAATTGTGTGGGGAAAATCCCAGCCGTTAATTTCGTTATGATTCATTTCAGGCAAAACATTTCCGAAAGCCACATGCTTGCCATTCTCTTGTATCTGTCCGCGCCAACGAATATTGACTGAATCAAAATGATCGTTTGCAGAATAAATGACCGGTATCTTCGTAAGCAATGTATGGGCTAACGAATTTGCAGCATTTTCTTCAGTGATGTTCGAAGCGCCATATTGCTTTGCCAACGTATCTAATACATTTGCCGTATCAGTAATATTTGCCGATTCATCGGAGGTAAATCCGATCTTTTCTAATGTCAGAAGTACCGGTACAAAAGAATATGCCAATGCAGCACGAGGCTGAAATCCCGTGGGCAGAATGATGATCGGTAAATTGTGGGCGTTAGCAAGATCAGCAAGTTTTCCGCCGGTGGTGATGCAGATGATCTTTGCTCCGCGACGGGAGGCTTCATCGAACATCGAAAGCGATTCTTCAGTCGAGCCTGAATAACTTGATGCGATCACCAGAGTTTTTTCATTCACAAAACCCGGAAGATCGTAGGTTCGGTTAACCGTGAAGGGAACCGATAATTTCGATAATAAATAGGACCGTACCAGATCGCCGCCGATCGCTGAGCCGCCAAGTCCGGCAAGCACGATATTATCTATCTCGCTTTTTTTCGGTAGCGAAAAACCATCTAATGCCTGACTGGAGCGAATTGCTGCATCGCGCAAATGACTACCCATTCCCCCTATAGCTTCGCCCATCTTTCCCTGATCCAAAGAATGGATCGTCTCTTTTGTGATCTGTGCTGAAAAACTCATGATGAAGTTGATTTTTTAGAACAAATCAAACAAGCAAGTCCGATATTCTCGTTCGGCAAACTGTTTAGTTTGCGCACATTTTTCCGCCTGAAGCCTCCGTAACCATATTAAAATTCAACAACATAGTATTACGCGCGCGCACGTTTCTCTTCCCCTTAATTTTTATCATTTCACTTGCAACAGCTTGCGCCTTCATCCTTTCTCCAAACATAGGTGCCCATCAATCGACCGACAATATACGACAAAAGATAGCATTTGTCAATGTGCTCAAATTATTAAATTTACTGTGGATAAGTTGTGGAAAAATAAATAGGAAATTGAGTGACAATTTTCCATTTTTATTAGTATATTGTACCTATAAGTATGAGCACCTATTTCTTGATTTATTGATTTCTTATTGGTGCCGTAACCTACAGAGAAAATTTGAAGCTTAAGTTTGCCGGAGTTAGTTGAGGTAAAAAGGAACCCATGATCTCTGATATAACATATTTTTTAAGGACAAATCCAAAAAATTTTGGAGCGGCAAACTTGCGCCTACCGCCCCATTATACTATAAAGGCGCATACCAATCCGAAAACGGAATGGCACATACCCGTATTGGACGTACAAGTATGTAAACCATTTCGTTTCGGGTTTTATTTCAAAAAAAATAAAACTGAAAAATGAAAAATCGAAACATACTCATTGCCGCACTTTTATTAGTTGCGGCTGTGTTGAATCAACGCGTTGATGCACAGGTTTCCGGCAGCACTGCCGATGTACC
>JANYLL010000411.1 GCA_025357895.1 Ignavibacteriota bacterium | reverse complement strand
ATTTGCAGAAAGTACACAGAGGTATTCGCCTGACGAGCTATTTGCCTCTTTATAATATACCGTATCACGTGTTTGCTCATCAACAATGAGCACGCGCGCGCCGAGTTTTTCCTGCGTCACAGAATCAAAGCAGGTGCCTCGCAGAACAAGGGTCGGTCTTGGCTTCGGAGGGTTCGTAGCAACGTAAATATCATATTCTCCTGAACCGCCTGCACGATTAGAAGCAAAGAAAAGCACATTACCCGAAGCGGGCACGGTAAGGAACATCTCGTCGGCTTTCGTATTGATTGGTGCCGGAAGAGCGATAGGATCTGTCCAATCTGTATCGGATGGACCTTTAAATTCGGAGAAGAAAATATCTTTTCCGCCCTGACCGCCCCGACCATCAGATGCAAAGTACAATGTCGTTCCGTCAGCAGCCATGAACGGGGAAGCATCATAACCCTTCGTATTGATTTTTGAGCCCAGATTCATCGGCTCGGTCCAACGTCCATCAGCGAGCTGATGTGAAACATAAATATCAACGTCCTTGCCGCCACGATTGGAAGCAAAGAAAAGCTTCTTACCATCCGGACTGATTGAAGGCTGCGATTCCCATTTTGTCGTATTAACCGGAGCGCCGACTTCATGAATATTTTTCCAATCTTTTCCTTCAAGGGTGGCAACCCAAATATTCATGTCATTTTTTTCAGTAGTTTCTCTATTGGTTGCAAAATAGATCGTCTGTCCATCTGCTGCAATAGATGCCGCACCGTCGCCAAATGGTGTATTGATCTGTTCAAGATTCACCGGAGCGAACCATGTCGTATCATCATTTTCAGGACTATGCGTTACCCAAAAATCATCAGCGCCTTTTCCACCTTTGCGGTCTTTGGAAACAAAATACATCGTTCTCCCGTCTGCGGTGATCGTCGGACCGAAATCTTGAGCGCTGCTATTAACAACAGGTCCCAAATTTTTTACGACAAGTTTGCTGAACGTACTTGCAGCTGCAGAATCAGGTTCAGGAGCCGGAACTGGTTTGACAGGTAAAGGAGAGATCACGTTAGAGATTTTTGTCTCTACTGATTTCAATTTTTCTTTAACTGAAGTTCTGAATGCCGAACTTGTAGTTGAAATAACAAGAAGGCAGAGAGCAATGGTGAGTGCGGTTCCGAAAAGGAGCGCGCGTTTAGGGGCAATAAATCTCATAGCGGTTTCTTACTTATGAAATAATTTTGATAGAAAAGATGATGATAAATGCTGCACAACAAACAACATGTAACTTAAGAGACAACGATAAGAGAAAATGTCCGGGTGATAATTCCCTTTAACGTCCCATGAAGCGTCATTTCTAACGCTTTATTTCTTTATAAGTTGCAAATAAATAACGTCTACCATACACAAAACCGTTCATTTCCTTCTTACGAAGTGGATTCCGGTGTTTATGAAATAATAGTGCTTTCACATTCAGCTTTTTTTCTTCAATAAAAGAAAAAGCATGAAATATGGAAAGCGAAAATAAGGAATTTTTAAGCTCCAACAGTAAAAAACGCTGTCGGCGCCATTATTTCCTCTGCTCCTCCGGAGGTTTTGGAGTGGCATTCGAGGGTGTCGGATTATTATCGGGAAGCTGAGGTTTGACCTCCTGAATCGGAGTGCTAATTGCCGAAGTATCTCTGCCTCTTGTAGAATCGGGTTTTGCGTAAGCGCCGTTCCAATTTGTATTAAAATTACTGATCTTCGGTTTTAAGGCGTCGTAAGAGTATTTCATGAAACGCCCCCAAATTGGTGCAGCTGCGCGTCCGCCTTGTCCGTCAGCACTTGTAAAAGTAATTCGTTTATCGTCAAAACCTACCCAAGCTCCTGCTGCATAGAGTGGCGTATAGCCGATAAACCAGGCATCAGCATAATTTTGCGTAGTGCCGGTCTTGCCTGCTGCAGGATAATTAAACCAGCGCCTGATACTCGAAGCTGTTCCGCCATCAACAACTGCCTTGAGGCAAATCGTCATCATCTGGGCAACTTTCGGTTCGAATACAAATTCGAATGCGGGTTTCGAGCGGTAAAGGACTTTGCCATTGCGATCTTCAACCCGCAATATCCCATACGGATTTGTCCTGATGCCATCGTTAGCAAAAACAGAATAGGCACTCGTCAGTTCAAGAGGGCT
>JANYLL010000384.1 GCA_025357895.1 Ignavibacteriota bacterium | reverse complement strand
GGTTAGAACGCCTGCCTGTCACGTAGGAGGTCGCGGGTTCGAGTCCCGTCCGCTCCGCAAGTTTCTCATCTGAATATCACCATCGGGGCTGTAGCTCATCTGGTAGAGCGTTTGAATGGCATTCAAAAGGTGAGGGGTTCGAGTCCCCTCAGCTCCACAGTCCAAATTTAAAAATCTACGCATTCCAGAATTGCCTATCTAGACTCCTGTATTGTATTGCTTCGGCTAAATGCGTATTATCTATATTCTCACTTCCAGCAAGATCGGCGATCGTTCTTGATACTTTTAATATTCTGTCATACGCTCTTGCTGAATGTCCCATTCTTGTCATTGCCATTTTCAAAATATTTTTGCCCTCTTCTGTGATCTCGCAATATTCCTGGATCAGCTTTGAAGTCAGATCGGCATTCTTATAAATTTTATTTTTCGGATTCTGTTCGTTATACGGTTTATATCTTTGGCGTTGAATTTCTCCGGCTTTCAAAACTCTGTCGCGAATTGGTTTTGAATGTTCGCCGGTTGATTTTTTCGAAAGCTCTTCGATCTTTACGCTTGGCACTTCAACATGAATATCAATTCTATCGAGCAATGGTCCTGAAATTTTGCTCATATAACGTGAGCGAGTTTGCTCGGAGCATGTGCATGGATGGAGCGAAGATCCGAAATTCCCGCACGGACAGGGATTCATCGCGCAGAGCAGCATGAAGTTCGCAGGGTATTCAACCGTCATCTTCACGCGAGAGATCGTCACTTTGCCATCTTCAAGAGGCTGACGCAATACTTCGAGCACATTACGCTGGAATTCCGGAAGTTCATCTAAAAATAGAACTCCGTGATGCGCAAGTGAAATATCTCCGGGACGAATATTATTCATTCCCCCGCCGACAAGTGCTGCATCCGAGATCGTATGATGCGGTGCGCGAAAAGGACGAGTCGTAACAAGCGGAGTATCGGCAGGCAAAATTCCTGAGACGGAATGAATTTTCGTTGTCTCTAAGGCTTCATCAAATGTCAGCGGCGGAAGTATAGACGGAAATCTTTTCGCAAGCATACTCTTCCCGCTTCCGGGAGAGCCGATCATGATGACATTATGTCCGCCAGCCGCAGCAACTTCAAGCGAACGCTTCACTGCTTCCTGACCTTTTACATCTGCGAAATCGAGAAAGCCATTTTCAGAATGCGCCTTAAAAAGCTCGCCGACATCTATCTGCGTTCTTTCAATAATTTGCGATGAATTAATTAAACCGACTGCTTCACGGAGCGTTGCAACTCCAAACACCTCTAACTCTTGCACAAGTGCAGCTTCTCTTGCATTTTCCATCGGCAAGATCATCCCACGAATTTTCGGCGATTCTTTTTTCATTTCGCGGACATGAAGCGCAATATTTAATGCGCCGTGGATCGGACGCACAGAACCATCGAGAGCAAGTTCACCAAGCACGACAAATTGTTTGAGCACATCACCATCTACGCCGCCGGTTCCGGCAAGAAGTCCGAGGGCGATCGGAAGATCGAATGCACTTCCCTCTTTCCGAATATCGGCAGGAGCAAGATTGATCGTGATACGTTTTGAAAAATCAAACTGGAGTCCGGAATTCTTCATCGCAGCCATTACGCGCTCTTTGCTTTCGCGAACGGCGGAATCAGGCAAGCCGACCATTACAAAATTGGGCGACATATTTTCAATATGCGATTCGATCTCCACCGTATAGGCTTCGATTCCCTGGGTTGTGCCCGAAAAACAGCGTGAAAACATCATACTTGTCTGAACCTTGATTTTATGAGATTTTTATGATTCATAAGATGTTTAAAACCAAACTCGGTAACATAAAATCTCATAAATCGCTTAAAGGACATAAAATCAAGGTTCTGATAGATGGCAGACATTTTCATATCCTATTCATCCCATGACCGCATGCAGGCGCTTTCACTTGCGGAGAAGCTGCGCGCGTCAGGATATGATACGTGGATAGACCAGCATCGCATTCATGGTTCAGCACGATGGGGTAAGGAAATCGTACAGGCGATAAATGCCTCCTCACTTGTTGCAGTACTCATATCATCTTCATCTCTT
>JANYLL010000379.1 GCA_025357895.1 Ignavibacteriota bacterium | reverse complement strand
TGAAAGTCAGAGCTATTGTTTTTATAATCCCTGAGTTATAGTGACAAGATTAAACCTTGTTGCACCGTTTTTTTGCAGCGTTCGCATGACATCATCAATGTAGCCATAGCTAAGTCGCTTATCGGCATTGATGGCATACCGCAAATTCTGATTCTGCCAACGTGCAGCCTTCACCACGGCCTCTAACTGATTTTTCTTGACAACAACCTGTTGCATCTTTGTCAGTTCGGCATCGTCAAGCGGTGCGCCTGATTTGAGATCGGTCAGTGCAAGCGGCTTATAGATAACTGCACGGTCTTTATCAGTCGCTACGCTGAAATAGATGATCGTATCCGGTGTTTCTGTCGGCTGAGCTGCCGAAAGGCCGATTGTCAGGACAACAATATTGACATCCGGCAATTTTGCCGTATCAGCTTGAGCAACAGGAAGCTTAATCTCCACATTATCCTTCTGCGACTTGAATTTCGCTGTCAGCATAAAGAATGTCAGAAGAAGAAAACCGACATCCACCATAGGTGTCATATCGATCCTGAATCCATGACGTTTTAACTTAGCTTTTGACATAAGTGTAGTCGTTAGTTATTAGCCTTTAGTCGTTCGCAGAAGTTCATCGTACCTTTCTGCTAACGACCAATACTATATTAGGCAGATGTTCTACCGAGGAATCGTATCTTGATCGTCTCAAGCAAATTGAGTGAAGCTTCGTCGATCAGATATGTGAACTTGTCAACTTTGTTCGTGAAGAAATTATAGAATACGATGGCGATAATTGCGCCACCGATTCCAAGAGCCGTATTCCAAAGTGCCTCAGAGATACCAACAGATAGCGCTGTTGCGCTTGCTCCGGCTCCGCCTTCTCCGAGTGCGCGGAATGACCTGATCATTCCAAGCACTGTTCCTAAAAGTCCTACCATCGTCGATATAGATGCGATCGTCGAAAGAATAACAAGATTAGCTTCCAGAAGCGGAGTCTCAAGCATCGTCACTTCTTCCAACGTTTTCTTTACTTCATCGGTCTTCTGCTCGGCAGACATTGTTGGATTGTTCTGAACTTCCTTGAAGCGTGATATACCGGCACGGATAATATTTGCAACTGTTCCTTTTTGTTCATTGCAAAGTTTCGTTACGGCATCAAGATTTCCTTCATTGAGCAATTTCTCGATCTGCGGAAGCAATTCCGTAAGATCCTTTTTTCCCTTTGCCTTCGAGAGGCTCAGGAAACGCTCGCCGATAAACGAGAATACCATGAGTGAGAGACCGAGCAATACGGGGACGAGGAATCCGCCTACATACATCAGACCAAGAATGCTATCCTTCAAAGGTTTCTCGCGTGTCAGCGGGTCGGCAAAATTGCTTGGATTTCCAAGGATGAATTGCCAGATCACAAAACCTACCACGAACGACATTACGATGACGATAGCCACAAAGGTGGAGTTCTTTTTCATAAATTAGATAGAAAGTGAAGAAAAAGTGATAAACAACGTTAATAAAAATTTCGAGCAATTTCTTTGCCACTTAAGAACACATTTATACGGCAGGGGTTTCCATTTTATTTGAAAAATATGAGTTTTAATGGTATTTTAACACAGGGATTAGCTTTTTCAAAGCATTATTTTGCATATTTGGATAGAATTATTTTGGATTCTTTTGTAAAAAAATCTTTTGCTGTTGTTGCATGAGGCAGAAGATCGTCCCGGCGGTAGAGCAATGTAAGATCGCGCCAGATATCGAGTTGCTTTATCGGCAGAGCTTTAAGAGTATTTCTTGCTTCCGGATTGACAAGCATGTGAGCATAGATAAACCCTGAACACATACCGCCTGCGATAATATTCCGCATTAACGTATAGTCATTTGTTTCCAGTATGATATTCGGTTTTTTTACAGCCTGGCGAAGGAATCTCTCAATCGGTTTGCGAAGACGGTCGTTTTTTGTTGGAAGACAAAACTGTAGTCCGGCAAGATCGCTCTTTGAAATTATCTTTTTCCGGGATAACGGATGATTTTTAGAGATAGCAAGACGAATAGGATCGGGATAAAATACTTCTGCAATAATTGACTTTATCTTCGGGCTGGAAGCAAATGCAATATCCGCTCTCCCCGATTGAAGTATTTCTATGACTTCACTCTGACTGCCGCTAATAGCAGATTCAATTGAAATATTCGGATGTTTCATTTTTAGCCGTTCAAAAAGAATAGGGAAAACATCTTCCATGAATCCTTGCCTTCCGGCAATTCGGAGTGAACCCGAATTAGTACTTTCCTTATGATAAAGAGAAATTATTTCTTTTTCGGATTCAAGAAACTTGCGAATAACAGGAAGAAGAGTTTTTCCATGCTCGGTAAGCCGCAGCCCTTTTCGCGAGCGATTAAAAACAAGGATTCTAAGCTCCTTTTCGAATTGACCAAGCGCTGCGCTTATTGCAGGCTGTGTGACACCTAGTCTTTCTGCCGCTCCGATCATATTGCCCTCTTCGACAATAGCTACGATCACTTTAGCATGCTGTATTTCCATTATAGATAATAGTTATATTTACTTTAAGCAGAATTAATATAATTTATGTTACTACAACAACGTTTTAACCGTACGAATTCACAAATTACTCACGTACTATGGCAAAGACAAACTCGAATGGACACATAGGGAACGGCTCATCGAATAGAAAAACAGGCACCATCGTACTCAAACGTGCTTTGCCGGCTATGCTTAAAGGAGGTGTGATCATGGACGTCGTCAATGCCGAGCAGGCAAAGATCGCAGAAGATGCCGGCGCGTGTGCTGTAATGGCTCTTGAACGTGTTCCTTCGGATATTCGCAAAGATGGCGGCGTAGCCCGCATGTCCGATCCTCAGCTTATTATTGAGATCATCGAAGCAGTTTCTATTCCTGTCATGGCAAAAGCCAGAATCGGGCATTTTGTTGAAGCACAGATTTTAGAAGAGTTGGGTGTTGATTGCGTTGACGAAAGCGAAGTTCTGACGATGGCAGATGAAGAAAATCACATCGACAAAAATAAATTCGCCATCCCCTTCGTCTGCGGCGCCAGAAATCTTGGCGAGGCGCTTCGCAGAATCTCTGAAGGAGCAGCTATGATCAGAACAAAAGGCGAAGCAGGAACTGGCGATGTTGTTGAAGCTGTCCGCCATGCCCGTGCTATTTTCGGCGCTATTCGCAGACTTCAAACTCTCGCTCCGGAAGAACGTTATTCATTTGCAAAAGAGATCGGCGCTCCGATCGATTTAGTAAATGAAGTAGCTGAACTTGGTTCTCTTCCCGTCGTTAATTTCGCCGCCGGTGGAATAGCAACTCCTGCCGATGCTGCTTTGATGATGCAGTTGGGTGTTGATGGAGTTTTTGTAGGGAGCGGGATCTTCAAATCTTCGGATCCGGCAAAACGCGCTGCCGCGATCGTTAAGGCAACGACATATTATAAAGATTCGGCAATTCTCGCTGAAGTCAGCCGTTGCTTGGGCGATCCGATGGTAGGAAGATCGGCTAAGTCACTTAGTGAATCAGAACTTCTGGCAGTAAGAGGAATTTAATTAATGCCCCTTGTCATTGCTTCATGATTTCTCGCAATGACAAGTCTATTATTTTTTTGAGTGAAAAATAAATTACATATCGGTGTCCTCGCCCTTCAAGGTGATTTTGCAGAGCATATCCAAAAGCTCCAGGGGCTTGGATGCAGCACAACAGAAATCCGTCTTGCAGATCAACTAAATAACATTGACGGACTCATCATTCCCGGCGGTGAATCAACAACAAATGCTAAACTCGAAGCCGCTGTAGGTAAAACTCCGATTTTTGATGCTATCACAAAAACAGCAAAACAAGGCTTACCGATTTGGGGTACATGTATGGGAAGTATTCTTCTTGCAAAAGATATTGAAGGCTCTATACAGGGTCGAATAGGTCTGATGGATATTACGGTTCGTCGGAATGCCTTCGGTCCGCAGCGGGCAAGTGCTGAAATACTACTTTCGATTCCGGTAATTGGTGAAAAGATTTTTCCCGGCATTTTTATTCGCGCTCCCCTTTTTATTAAAGCTGCGAAAAGCGTTGAAGTATTGAGCAGCATCGAAGAAGGATTTGTTATGGCTAGAGAAGGAAATTTACTAGCAACAGCATTCCATCCAGAGATGACGGAGGATGACAGAGTCCATAAGTATTTCCTCTCAATTGCCAGGGAAAAATAATAAAAAAAAGACCCCGATTTTAACATCGAGGTCTTTACCTAAGATTAATATTATTTTATTCCTGAGGCGGAAGGTCAGCAACGTCCGCATTTGTCGCCCCGGGCGTCTCGGCTGCCAGTTTAGCAGTCTTCGCTGTGCGACGGGTTGGACGTGGTTTTGATACTTTTGCCTTTGGCGTAGTTGACCCCGTTTCATTCCAGTCCACAAGTTCTAAGATTGCCATTTCGGCACTATCACCAAGTCTGCGTCCAAGTTTCACAACGCGAGTGTAACCACCCGGGCGGTTAGCAACTTTCGGCGCGATCTCAGTAAAAAGTGTTTTAAGAACGTCATTATCTTTGATAAAACGTCCAACTTGTCTGCGGGCGTGAACTCGTTGAATAGAAATGAGTTTTTCATCTCCTGTAAGCGCTAAAGAGCGCTTGGCAGTTGTGATGATCGGTTCGACATGCAAACGGGTTTCTTTTGCCTTTGCGACTGTTGTACGTATCTTCTTATGCTGAAGCAATGAAGTTGCAAGCGCATTCAATGTTGCTCTTCTATGTGTTGAAGTACGTCCTAATTTTCGTCCTTTATTACCGTGTCTCATTGGAATTCACTTATTACGAATCTATAAAATAATTAGCGGCTGGTTACTGCTTCCTGGCCTTCGAGGTACTTATCGACATCCATTCCGAAGTTTAATCCGAGCTGTTCGACTAAACGACCAAGCTCATCAAGGGATTTACGTCCAAAATTTCTGAAGGTCAAAAGCTCACGTTCATCTTTGCGTACAAGCTCAGCAATATTTTTGATATTCGCTGCCCGTAAGCAATTCTGTGAACGAACAGAAAGGTGAAGTGTATCTACCTGAGTATTCAAGACAGCACGGATACGCTCAGTCTCAGTATCAGCAATAGGCTTCATTGGAACTTCATCCTCAGGTCCGCCGAAACGAACAAAAAGATTTACGTGATCACGAAGTGTGCGGCCTGCAACAGTGATAGCTTCTTCAGCAGTAAGTGAACCGTCAGTCTCAACTTCTAAGATCAATTTCTCATAATCCGTCTTTTGTCCCACACGAGTAGGCTCTACGCTGAATCGCACATTGACAATGGGCGTGAAGATTGAATCAATAGCGATCGTCCCAAGAGGAGAATCCGCTGATTTATTTTCATCGGAAGGCACATAACCGCGCCCATGTCCGACAAAGAGCTCCATCTGCAAACGAGCATCTTTAGCAAGAGTTAAAAGATGATGATCGGGATTCAAGATCTCAATTTCATTTGTAAACTGCTGGATATCGCCGGCTTTGAATTCCTTTGGTCCTTTGATATCAACAAGAAGTCTGGTTGGGGTATTCTGGTCTGCGCGAATACGAACTCCTTTGAGATTCAGAATAACCTCAGCAACATCTTCGGTCACACCTTTGACCATCGAGAATTCATGCTGAACTCCTTCGATACGCAAACTGGTGAACGCGCTTCCGGGAATAGAAGAAAGAAGAATGCGGCGCATCGAATTTCCAAGCGTCGTGCCATATCCTTCTTCTAAAGGAGATGCTATGAAACGTCCAAACGTTTTAGTTTTTGACGATTCTTCAAGCTCAATGCGATCAGGCATGTGTAACGGAGTCATACGGTGTTCCTTTAACTATGAATAATATAAATATCTTTCTAAAACTTTGTGATTTACTTATTTCGAATACAATTCGACGATAAGCTGCTCGTTTGCATTCAACGGAATATCAGCGCGCTCCGGAACTGCAAGGAATGTACCCGATAAATCGGCTTTATTCAGTGATAACCATGAAGGAACGCCGGAATCTCCGCGCGTTTTCTTCAATGATTCATGTACGACTTCTAATTTGCGCGATGAATCCTTTAACTGGATGACGTCGCCTGGATTAAGAAGGTACGATGGGATATTAACAGATCTACTGTTCACCTGAACATGACCATGAAGAATAAGCTGGCGGGCTGCTTTGCGCGATGGAGCAATGTTCAGACGATAGACGACATTATCGAATCGGCGCTCAAGGAGTTTCACTAAATTATCACCGGTAACGCCGCGCATCTGCGAAGCCTTCTCGAAGGTATTGCGAAACTGAGTTTCGAGCATACCATACGTACGGCGAACCTTCTGCTTTTCACGAAGCTGAATACCATATTCGGAAATTTTGGAGCGGCGCCCCATGCCATGCTGTCCGGGAGGAAAATTACGCTTTTCAACAGGACATTTTTCAGAAAAACATTTCGAGCCTTTCAAAAAAAGCTTTTGCTTCTCTCGGCGACATAGCTTACACGATGGATCTGTATAACGAGCCATAATAAATGATTGAGTTTAAAAACAATTACTGCTTTGATCACAGTAGAAGTGCCTTTTTGCCTTCATCCTTCACGATAGCTTAAGTGAAGTTTACGACCAAAAAAGACAACTCTGACTTTTTGTAGGTTGGACATTGCTGTCCGTCCTTCTGAAAAAAAATTAGACGCGGCGCTTTTTAGGCGGACGACATCCGTTATGAGGCATCGGAGTGATGTCTTTGATCGACAGCACGTCAATACCTGCAACCTGAAGAGCACGGACTGCAGCTTCTCTGCCCGATCCCGGTCCCTTAATAAATACATCAACTTTGCGCAAGCCCATATCATAGGCTTCTTTGGCTGCGGCTTCAGCAGATACTTGTCCTGCAAATGGAGTATTCTTACGCGAACCTTTGAAACCCATCTTTCCTGCAGTTGCCCACGAAAGGGTGTTGCCCTGCATATCGGAAAGTGTTACCATAAGATTATTGAACGTCGCCTTGATATGCGCAATACCATGCGCCTGCGCGACAACTTTCTTCTTTGTCCGCTTCGTTCCTTTTGTTGCTGCTCCTGCTGCTGCTGTTTTTGCCACTATAGTATTCTTAAAATATTATTACTTCTTCGCTGCTGCTTTCTTCTTTCCTGCGACAGTCTTTCTCTTGCCCTTACGGGTACGGGAATTGGTACGAGTGCGCTGGCCACGAACCGGAAGGCTCTTACGATGGCGCAAGCCGCGATAACTTCCGATATCCATCAAGCGTTTGATCGATAACTGTTGTTCGCTGCGCGCAACACCTTCTACTTTATACTCATTAGTAATGATCTGGCGTATCGCCGTTACTTCATCTTCGGTCAGATCGTTGATCTTCTTGTCTTCGGAGATCCTTGCTTTTTCCAAAATTGATTTTGCCGACGTTTTGCCGATGCCGTAAATATAGGTAAGTCCTATAACGGAGCGTTTTCCTTTCGGCAGATCGATTCCTGATATTCGTGCCATTTAAAAATTATCCTTGACGTTGTTTATGTTTGGGGTTGGTTTTGCAAATAACACGAACGACGCCCCTGCGAACGACGATCTTGCAATGCTCACAACGCTTTTTAACTGATGCTTGTACTTTCATTTTCGTCTGAAGTAAAAATTATTTGTAGCGATACGTAATTCGCCCTTTGCTCAGATCATACGGAGAAAGTTCTACTGTAACTTTATCACCGTGCAAAATCTTTATAAAATGCATCCGCATTTTACCGGATACATGGGCTAAGATAATATGTCCGTTATCAAGTTTGACGCGGAACGTTGCATTTGGCAGCGCTTCTTCTATTACACCGTCAACTTTAATAGCCGATTGCTTTGACATTATTTCTGATCTTAAGCTATAATTTTGAGCCGTTTATAGCCCGTCAGTAACGTAAATTCTTCGGTTTCTGTTCCAAGAAAGACCTTACTTAGTAAGAATCTCACCTCCCCAGGGGCGCACGACGACTGTATGTTCGAAGTGAGCACTTGGCTTGCCATCGGCAGTGACAACAGTCCAGCCATCTCGTAAAGTCTTGACTCTCCAAGTTCCTAAATTAACCATTGGCTCGATCGCAATAGTCATTCCTTCCTGAAGTTCAATGTTCCGGTAACCGGTATCGAAGCGGCGCGGTACATAATTCGGAACTTGTGGCTCTTCATGCAGATGTTTTCCGATGCCGTGACCCACAAGATCTTTAACAATTCCATAGCCATGCGACTCACAATAATCCTGAATAGCCTTGGAAATATCATACAATCTTCCCCCTGCCCTCGCTGCCGCTACTCCTAAGAGTAAAGAATCTTTCGTAATCTCCATGAGCTTCGAAGTTTCAGGGGATATTTCTCCAACTGCATAGGTCCAGGCACTATCACCAAACCATCCATCCTTTTCGACGCCAATATCAACAGATATCGTATCGCCTTCTTCTAAAGGTTCGTCATTCGGTATTCCGTGAACAACTGCCTCGTTCTTCGACATACATGTTGCATAACGGAAGGTCTGCCTACCGACCTTATAGCCTTTGAAAGCAGGGCGTCCGCCGTATTTTACAATGAACTCGTCAGCCTTATTATTGATCTCTAAAGTTGAAACGCCGGGCTTGATCAGCGTTTGAACATATTGAAATGTTTCGTGAACAATATGCGAGCTTTCGCGGATCTTTGCAATCTCTTCTTCGGTCTTAACGGTTTTCGGATGATCCCACATACAAGTTCATGACCGTAACCGGCCTTACTATTCTAATAAAATTTTAGAATCCGCCGCCACCCCCATAAACTCCGCCACCTGATGAGCGACCTTTGAGTTTACCTGTTTTCATCAAGCCATCATAGTTATGCATTAATAAATGCGATTCGATCTGCTGCAATGTATCAAGTGCTACGCCGACCATAATAAGCAAGCTCGTACCTCCGAAGAATTGTGCAAAACCCGAAGTTACTCCAAGTCCTGTAACGAATGTCGGCAAAATAGCGATGATCGCCAAAAAGATAGCCCCGGGTAATGTCAGATGAGTCAGAATATTATCAATGTAATCGGAAGTATTTCGTCCCGGACGAACACCGGGAATAAATCCGCCTTGCTTTTTCATTGTATCGGCTACATCACGAGGATTGAATGCGATAGCTGTATAGAAATACGTAAAGATAACGATCATCAAACCAAAAATAATAGCGTGGCTGAGCGATCGGTAATCGAAAAATTTAGCCACACCCATTGCAAAAGGTGAACTTGGAAAGAATTGAATAAGTGTGGTCGGAATAAAAAGAATAGCCTGTGCAAAAATGATTGGCATAACACCGGCAGTGTTGATCCTAATCGGAATATGCTGCGTCGTTCCTCCATAAACCTTTCGTCCGATAACCCTTTTAGCATATTGAACAGGTATCTTTCGA